>NZ_CAXAVM010000267.1:0-8001 GCF_963972345.1 uncultured Gimesia sp.
GCAAGGTCAGCAAGGCCAACAGGGTGGCGGTCTGGGAACCACAACCATTCAGCAGCCAGTGGTCGAGCAGGTGACTGTGACAACCACAGTCAGTGTGCCCGACGGTGGTACTGTCCTCCTGGGTGGAGTCAAACGACTCAGCGAAGGTCGCAGCATGGCCGGTGTTCCGATTCTGAACAAACTGCCGTATGTCAGCCGTCTGTTCAAGAATACCGGGGTCGGTCGTGAAACGGAAAGTTTAATGATGATGGTCACTCCCCGAATCATCATCCAGGAAGAAGAAGAGGAAGCTCTCCTCGGATATTAAGAAAAACGGAGTTGTCCCCATCGTGGGCAACTCCCAGAAGTTGCAGATCGCGGGATCTGCAGAGGGGCTGATCGTCAGCAGCCCCGGGCTCTGGCCGTCGCGAATTCTCCCCCCCTGATTCGCGGCGGCTTTTTTTATTCTTACGGCTGCCGATTCACGCTGCTGTTCAGGCAGAGCCTCTGAATCGACCTTGTGATAAAAACCTGATTTCAACTAAACTTTCGCCGATATAAATTTTCATTGAGTGTTTTTAGAAGGAATGAAAAACGTGATATCAAGAAAGCATTTCCTGGTAGTTGCAGCGACACTGTTCTCATCTGTCTGGATGGGAAATCAAAGCCTGCTTCAGGCACAGGCACCGGAAACCTATCGTGTCAAACTGGAAACCACGCGGGGTACTTTTCATATTGATGTGACCCGCAGCTGGTCTCCCAACGGGGCAGATCAGTTTTACAAACTGGTTCAATCCGGATTTTACAATGACTGTGCTTTTTTTCGCGTCATTGATGGCTTCATGGCGCAGTTTGGTATTAACGGCGATCCCGAAATACAGAAAAAGTGGCGAGACCGGACGATCCAGGATGACCCGGTCGTCAAACCCAATCTCAAGGGGTACGTCTCGTTTGCCAAGACGGGGGCGCCGCATTCAAGATCGACACAAATCTTCATTAACTATGATGATAATCGCCGGCTCGACAGCTATGGATTTGCCCCGTTCGGATTCGTATCTCAAGCCGACATGAAAATTGTGGAGGCGCTGTATGCCGGCTATGGTGAAGCTTCTCCAGCAGGCCGCGGACCAACACAGGCAAGATTGCAATACGAGGGGAATCACTATCTGAAACGGGAGTTTCCCCGCCTGGATTACATTACCAAAGCGACTGTTGTCGACAGGTGAAATACCTGCTGACCTGTAAAAAAACAATTTCAGAATGCCGTTGATATTTGCTTGAACGATTCCTGTTGCACTGGCATTCAGTCATTGAGATGGGGTTGAATAAAGAGCGCCTTTTTTTCCCCGGGCAAGGTGAAGTCAAAGCCACAGTTTTGAAAAAAGACGTCCGAGGATGTTACCACCATCACTTCCAGAATGTTTCTCTCACGCGCCCGATCGACACAGACGGAGACCAGTTTTTTACCGACACCAATCCCCTGCCGATGATCGGCGACCACCAGACTGCGGATTTCTGCCAGTTTTCTGGAATAGATCTCCAGGGAAGCAAATCCGACGATTTCCTCGTTTTCTTCAACCTGTTCCACCGCGACAAAGCCGGTTTCCACTAATACATTCAATTCTTCTGCTGTGCGAGGTAAGATCTTTTCCTGTTCCACAAAGGGGACGATAAATTCAGCCAGTTTGCTGATATCCTCATGTTTTGCAGTTCGGATGTGGATATTCTCAATCATTTAAGCAGAGCTTTGTTATATAAGTAAAATTTGATTTGTGCACACTCGTTGTGAAGTGTGAACATCGCAGTTCATCATAAACCGGAGTGACGACTCTTTTTCTGAAGTCGGGAAAAGGCAGACACTCTGGAGATGCAACTCGAAGGCCTATTAGTTATGGTATCGTTTTAGACCATTACTGATGTCACGGCCGCAGTATAATTGATTGCCGGTAGATAAGGTAATGAGTCTATGAAAAAATCTCAGTTTTTAGTTTTATGTGGCTTATTCTGTCTCACTGTTGCTGGTTGCAAAGGTTACTTTCAACAGCAGGAAGAGACTGGTTCGGTATCGGTCAGTTCCGATCCCCGGGCACACAGAAGATCCAAATCAGAAGAAATGGAAGTTTACGTGAGTGACGAAACAACGCCAGGTTACTTGTCTACAGCAAGTGGCTTGAAATACAAAATTGTTCGCGAAGGCAGCGATGTAAAACCAGGACCGACTGATCAAGTGACCGTACATTACCGCGGCACTCTGGAAGACGGTACTGAATTCGACAGCTCTTACAGTCGCGGTCAGACAATTTCGTTTCCGTTGAATGGTGTGATCCCGGGATGGACAGAAGGTCTGCAGTTGATCGGTGAAGGGGGAGAAGTCGAACTGATTATTCCTTCCGAACTGGGATACGGTGCCCGGGGAATGCCACCAGTCATTCCGGGCGGGGCGACATTACACTTCCGGGTTGAACTGTTTAAAGTAAATTAACCTGTATCCAGATTTACTGCTGCGTCTCCGGGGCTATCTGGGCAGATTATGATAGAATGAGACGCGCTGGTTAAATGAGATACGTTCCAGTTGATAACGCGCACCATCAACTGATCTTTTTGCAATCTATCGAAACAATTCAGGAGAGAAACAGTGACCCACTGTTGGCATGATGTGACTCCGGGGCAGAACCTGCCTCGCGATTTCACCGCCGTGATTGAAATTCCGACCTTTTCCAAAGTGAAGTATGAGTTGGATAAAACAACGGGACTGCTCAGGCTGGACCGCATGCTTTATTCTGCAGTCCATTATCCCGCCAACTATGGATTTATTCCCCAGACGCTGGCTGAAGATGATGATCCACTGGACGTACTGGTACTCTGTCAGGAACCCGTTGATCCCCTGACGATTCTGGATGCCCGGGCCATCGGCGTGATGACCATGATTGACAGCGGTAAGCCGGACCATAAGATCCTCGCCGTTGCTGTCAATGATCCGGAATATAACCCCTTTACAGAAGCGTCTGAACTGCCTCCGCATCGGCTGGCCATGCTCAGACGGTTTTTCCAGGATTACAAAATGCTGGAAGGCAAGACGGTCGAAGTCGAAGAATTTCAGTCTGCTTCTGCTGCCTTTCCCATCATTGAAGATTCGTTACAGCGCTACAGCAGTCAGCGACGTCGCGGCTTTCTATAAGAAGTCAGCCACGTCTCCAATCATGCAAATAAAAAAGCAGCTGTTCCTGATTCAGAAACAGCTGCTTTTTCTATGGCTTATGTTAAGTGCGCTTAAATCGGGTTATCCGCATGTATCTGGATGGTCGGTATTCGAACGCGATGCAGGGCTGCGCGAATCTGTTCCTGAATCGCAGGCGTCAGCTGTTTGAGTTCGGATGTGAAAATCTGGTTGCCGAGTATCTGGTTGACGTTCAAGGTAGGACGATTACCCAGATGATGATCGAGTTCTACCATGCGGACGGATCGTTCTTTTGTGGTTCGACTGAGAAAGACACGCGTGAATCGGTTTTTACCCTGCATATGTGGTTTGATCTGCAGTCGAAAACTGGCTTTCCCCTGTAACGCGATTTTCAGTTCTTTGAGTCGCTCACTGATCATTGTCTGGACATGACCGGGCATATCGATCGTCTGTTCGGTAATTTCCTCGATACTGCCTGTGAAGCGATGCGTCTGCAGGGTATCGGTTTCGTCCTGGTAACTGATCTCTACGGAATAACCATCTTTCACACTGCCGACAAACAACAGACTGAGGTTATGCGTGGTCGTCACAGGAGCATGGCTGAAGCCGATCGGCAGTTCGCGGCCTTTCGTTTCTTTTTCGCCAGACCGAGAGGCAATAATGCCATCCTGTTTCGAGGGCGTTTCAGGGGCGGGAGCGGCGGGATTCTCCGGTTGTTTTGCCGGGGAATCCTGTCCCATCGGTTTGACGGTGAATTTATAATTTCGATACAGTTTCTGCGTCAAAGTTACTTCGATTGTCTGTTGTCGGGACGCACGGATGACACCCAGTTCGACCTTACTCCCTTTTTCTGAATCCAGTACGAATTTACGCAGTATATCAGAGGAAGTAATTGTTTTGCCGTTGAACGTCGTGAGGACGTCGAACATCTTGAGCCCGGCTTTCTGAGCGGGAGAATCCGGCAGAACCAGCTTGATGCTGACTCCCTGACCTTCTTTCATGAGATCATTCAACTGAGCAGCCAGTGCCGCTTGAACGGGTTCCGTGACGATCCCTACAAAATTTCGCAGGTGCGCTTCGCCGGTGGGGCTGCTGGTGACTTGAAAACGGGCTTTTGCGCCCTGGGCAGATGTCTGATCAGACTCCGCCGGCATTGCCTGTTTCGCAGACTCTGATTCGTTTTGTTTGACATTTGCCTGGTCTGGTCTTTTCGCCGATACCGGCTGGTCATCCGCGAAAGCTGTTTGACCGGCCAGCAGTGACAAAATGAGACCGCTCATTAAGAACCGTCGACATTGTTTCATTGTACTGCCTTGAAATGTTGCAAGAAAGACCGCCGCTCCCTTACCTGGTAACGTGACGCTTACGTTCAGGATCGATCCTTCAAGTGGCCCGATAGCATGATTCCTGCTTACCCGCTTGTTTGTAATATTCGTTTCGCAGCGAACGGTCATTACTGTCCGTTCCCGCCGCTCTCGTCTCCGATCAGAGACAGTCCCCCTTTATCCACGGGGACAAAATCAATCGTTAATTCCGGCATCGACATTTTCACGTTGGAACCCGTTTGGGGATTCTCCACCGTAATGTTCGTCCATGAGAGTTCTGTTCGCTGTTCAACAGGTCCCAGTTCCGTATTATAAAGTGTAATATCAATTGATTCTTTGACATTTTTGTCGACTTTGGGAGTCAAATCCATCGGGCTGTTGCCATGATCAACAACAACCAGCGTATTGGAATCCAGTTCTTCGGACTCATCAGTCTCCCCCCTGGCGGGCGGCGCGGTGTCATTGGCGGGACTGACCGGTACGACTCGATCAACGATCGCTGGATTTTCTTCAGGTAGAAACTGCAGCAGTCCCATTCCCAGTGCGAGACAGGCACAGACAGCAGACGTCAACAGACCGATTTTGAAGGCGCGATGTCGCCGGGACGTAAACGGATCAGCGTTGACGTTTCCCACCGGCTGTCTCTGCAGAAGTCGTTTTTCAAACTCTTCATCGGAGACATCGGAAAGTTCCTGGAGCTCGGGAGGCATCTCCTGCTGAAAATATTCGCGCAGAACACTCTCCAGCTCATCGTCATTCTCGAGCATTCCTGAAGTGTCATACGGTTTCATGATCTATCCCCACTTTTTCCAACTCTTCACACAGACGCTTTCTCGAGCGAGAAAGCCTCATATCAATAGCAGACGTTGATGTATTGAGCGCTATTGACATTCGTTTTGATGACCATCCTAGTGCATAACGAAGTACGAGAACCTCCCGGTCCTCGGCTCGAAGTTGTTGAAGTGCTTGCCGGATTTGGCCGTTTCGCTCTTCCTTTTCCAGAGCCTCCGATGGCTCTGAACTTTTACCTACAATACTGTCTAAATAATCTGCAGGCCTCGCTGCATGATTCTGCCGACGGGCATAATCGCGCAGCCAGTTTTGAGCAACAGTCAAAACCCAGGCCCGGATATTTCGAATTGACTCTATTTCTTGTGATTGTAAACGTACGAACGCTTCCTGGAGTGCGTCATATGCACGATCCGAGTCAGAGCATTGAGCATATAATAAGGCCCAAATTTCTCGACCGTCTCGCAAATATACCGCCTCAATCTCTGCCGACCACCGATTGGCCTGCTTATCAGGCATGCAAATTCCAATACGTTAGAAGAGGGAAATCTAAGTTCATTGGAGAGTGTTAACTGCTGATTTCATACCAGACAGCTTAAAAAACACTCGCTAACTCACATGCACTAGAATAGACGGTATCCCACTCAGAATCTAACCTCCATTCAGCATATTTCGGGTTTCACGACAGATTCCAACCCACCCTGCCCCCACTGTTTAACATCACAGTTGAGGGGCGGTAAGAGGGGGCAGGCTGTATCTTGTTAAATAGTAATTGTTTATGGAAACAGTATGACTGTAGAGAATAACAGGTCGCTGACAGTCAGGTATCTCGCTGAAGTTCTGGAAAAGGAAGTGAGAATCACCGAATGTCAGTTGGTATCTGATAGAATACACCAGCCAATCCTGATGTGTTTTCCGCTACTGAATCGCCGAGTAAGGGAGCGGCTCCAGATACCAGTTTGTGATTTTCGAGACGGTCCCTTTATATTTGTCCATGGTTTTCATTTTCTCCCATTTCGGATGCGCGCGAAATCCATCCCAGTGTTTCTCATGCGCCGCACGGCTGGGGGCGGACAACATATAAGTCAGGTTGGGAACATCGCCGCCGATGAGCATCTCTCCAAAGAACACGGGCGCGAGTTGCACGTCTTCCATGATTTCAATTTCACCGGAGTTGAACATGTCGACTTTCAGTTTCGCCAGCTTTTCATTGTGGCTCTCGTAGGTCCGCAGTTCGAATACATGGGGACCTTTGCCTTCCGGTGTTTTTAATTGAGGCATTCCTTTGAAGGCTTTCATCAGTCGGCTCTCAATCCGCGTGAAAGCGGGAGACTCTTTTGGAAAAGAGAAGTACTCGGCGGCTGCCTGGTGATATTTCTCGTCGGTTTCCAGAACATCATTCAACGAGGAAAACTGCTCCAGTGAATTGAAGGGGATCAACACGTACAGTGAGTGATCATCTTCGACGTCGATCTGTTTGAACACACCGACCTGGGTGATCCCGGCCCGCTTCAGAGCCGGCAGTAAAGCCTGCTCCAGGTAATTACTGATAATCGCCTGTTTGTCGGCTGAAGGAGTACGATAGATCCGCAGTTCGTAAAACTGCTGTTTCGGTTTTGAGTCAGCAGACTGCACACGCTGCGTGACCCCCAGCGCGACGGCGGCACCCATGGTGCCTGCCAGAAACTGTCGTCGGTCGGTTTTATTCTGATTCATGGTAATCCTCTTTTCATTGAAACAATTGCAACAGTCAGGTACGCAAACGGACTCCCGCCAGATTCACTTTTTAACGGGCGCCAGAATACGTGATGCGTTTTGCGGGCTGTGATGAATTTTGTTTTTCGCCACGACCACTTTTTCAGGAAATTCAATCGTGATCGGCTCACCGGTATTCGGATTGGGTTCATAGAAAGGCGCCCCCGTCGAAGCCACCGTCACGCGAATGCGATGCCCTTTGTTGAACACCTGGCTCAACCAGCCGACATTGAAGGGGACTTTGTAAACTTCTCCCGGTTCCATGAAAACCTGCTGTTCATAACCATCCCGATAGCGGGCCCGGCGGATCATATCGATGATGAGAATGGATCGCCCGTCTGGATACACGTCCGAAACGCGCACGATGAAATCGGTATCTTTCGCCGAGGAAGAGACCAGCAGTTCCGCTTTGACATTGCCGGTCCATTCAACCGGTTCTGTTAAAGGATCGGTGGTGAAGGTGAGCACGTTTTCCTGTTCTTCAACCTGGCGGGCATCGCGGGCACCGGGGAAGCCGCGCGCTTCAATCTTCGCAGGGTTCAGCGGGTCGGCTGTCAGTTGGGTAAACGCCTCTGATCCTGCTGGTTTCGTTATCGCCAGCTTGCCCGCTGGTTGCAGGTAATATGGTGTTTCCACGGTCTTGACGGGCCAGTCTGCAACGGCCCGCCATTCATTGCCCGGCGCACCCGGTTCGCCGACCGCGCCCATCGCGTAATAACGGACGTTGGGATCTTTCTCGATGCCGTTGTCGACCCCTTTGAGGTAATGATCAAACCAGCGGATCATCTCCGTCATCATGTCAAAGTTGGCATTCTCCGGGTATTCCATCTCGCCGACTTTGTTGACCTTGTTGAAGCGACCATGCAGCCAGGGGCCGATATACAGCTTCTGCTGCCCCCGCGAGTTCGGTCCCCCTTTGTGCTGGCGACCGATGAAGCTCTGAATCGAACCGACGCACATAAAGTCGTACCAGCT
>NZ_CAXAVM010000268.1:0-7836 GCF_963972345.1 uncultured Gimesia sp.
ACGCGGCGCATACCACCTGATCCCTGAAGCCACGCCGACCGATTCATCCTGCAGAGGTTGTACCAGGTCCCGAAGCCATGTCCGGTGGGGAACCACATCTGCATCCAGCCAGGCAACCACATCCACGTCCTCGCTCACTTCAGACAGACCCTGAAGCAAAGATTGATTTTTCAATCCGCAGTTCACGCTCCGCGATTCCAGCACGCTCACCTGACAATGGGGATGACGGTGTGTTTCCAGATACTGATTGACAAACGGAAAGGCGGGATCATCAACGTGATCTACAATGATCTTAACAGCATATTCCGGGTACTCCTGATTGAGCAGTCCTTCCAGGCAGTTGACCAGGAAGGGGTCATGCCCTCTTAAAGACAGGAGCACAACTGCCCGAGGCTGATAGTCATGCCGTTCAGGTTGTGAGCCCTGTTCCTGGTAGAGCCGGATACACCCCTTCCCCCAGTGAAGGTACATCACTCCGAAGTACACGAGCATCAGGCTACATGGTATTGCCAGATAATACATTCAATGGGCCCTGGTAAGTCTGACTTACTGCGATTCATCACAACAGATCTGACTCTGATTGATATTCTGATATCCGGTTGATCTGTTATCAACTGATCCCTGTTGTGCACTCTCGAAATCTGCACTTGCAGAGAGAACCTGGAGAAACTGCAACCGACTGTTCTGGTTAAGACAGAACAGATTCATGCAGCATCCTACCCCCCCGTTCCGAGGCTTTACAAGCAGCAATCCAGACAACAACAGGTTGCGGCCAGACCCAATCCTTACAGACCGCAAAACCGAACCTTTTGGCCTGAATCCCCTGTCAGGCAAAATCGGATTCCTGAAAACGCAGTAAACCTGCTGCAAACAAGATCACACTGGCATTCAAAGCCTGTTACAATGCCACGTGTGCTGAGATGGAAAAGATTTCTTTGAATCGCGAGGGTAAAATTACACTTCGGAGTTCACAGGGCGAGTCAGGTTCAAGCGGGGAGAGAGTGGCTTTGGAGATAACACACCATCAGGAAATTATTGCTCCCGTCGAAGTCGTATTCAGTTACCTGAATGACGATGAAAAAATGCAGCTCTGGATGGAAGGGCTGGAATCGGTAGAATATCCCAAGGGGAAAAAAACGGATTACCGGGTGGGAACAAAATTTATCCATACAATTAAAGAAGGTCTGAATACCCAAAGATATAAAGGAATTGTCACCGCCTATGAACCGCCGACACTGCTCGCAGTGAAACTGATGCATCCCGCACATCGGATTGAAGTCACCTATGAATTGACGTCACACGGCAGAAAAACGGAACTGGATTATCACTGCGAACTGACATTCACATCCTTTTACTATCGGGTCATGAGTGTCCTGTTCAGCTGGTTCACAAAGCGCATTCTGAAATCGCAGATGACAAAACTGAAACTGCTGGCGGAACAGGAATCGGTCCGACGTGTTCCACCAGCAAAGTGACCGCTATTTTTTCTTCGCCTTCGTTTTTTTAGCGGCTGCGAGTTCTGCAGGAGTTTCCGGGCCCAGGTGATAGAGGCGCGCTGTTTTGTCAAAGCAGGCCACGCACATCCGCAGACCATCGGGATGGAAATCCAGATCATAGGGAACACTTTTGATTTTTTCTGATGCGAAAGGTTTGTCTTCTCCCAGTTTCCAGAACCAGATCATCCCCGACGAATTGCCGCCCACGGCAGCGATAAAGTCATTTTCGGGATGAAAGCGAACTCCCCAGCAGGTCCCTTTAAAATTATCATCGGGGGTCATGACTGCCAGGCGCTTACCGGTGGCCCAGTCAAACAGAATGACGGTGGGAACTCCAATCCCGGCGAACGCATTTGAGACTCCACCGATTCCACTGATGGCAAAATACTTGCCATCCCGGCTGATATCCATTCCGCGTACGCCACCAATGTGACCGTGGAACGTGGTGTCATACTTATAAATCGCACTCCCGTCGAAATCGCGTTCCAGTTTCCCGGTTTCCACATCCCACTGTTTCAGATTTCCTCTTAAATCACCGGAAATCAGCCAGCGGCCACTCGGATGAAACTTAACGTTATAGACCTGATGTTCATGGCCTGACAGTGTCCTGATCAGCTTTGCCTCTTTTACCGACCAGAGCTTCACCAGGCAGTCATTTCCGCCAGTGGCCACCAGTGATCCATCGGGGCTGATCGCCACTGCCCGCACATATCCTTTATGGGCTGTCACCAAATGCTGTGGCTTCGGCTGCTCTGCCTCCAGGTTCCACCAGGCGACCTTTCCTTCATAGGCGCCCGTGATTAACAGGGGGCTCGCACGCCCCACGTCAAAACGACGGACCCAGCTCTGGTGTCCCAGCAGTTCTGTATTCTCCGCGCTGACCAGATCCCAGCGATTAAAAGCGGAACCCTGGGCCCCCGCCAGCAGGTAATTTCCACTGGCATCAATCTTGCAGGAATATAAGGGGCGTGAATGGGAAAACGCTGCCACTTCTCGAAACCGTTCCGGATCAGCCGTCGGCTGCTGGTCGCGAAACAGTTTTACGAATTCCTGAAACTGGTTCGCTTTCGCCCGCTGTTCTGTCAGTTGCTTTTCTGCTGCCGCTGCCTGTTTTTTTAATTCTGCCTGCTGCTTCTGTTTCTCAGTCAGCGACTGCTCCCGCTGCTTCACCTGCTGTTCCAGCGTATTCAGTTCTCTGGACAGGGTTTCTGCTTTGAGTTTGACCGCCTCTGCCGAATCATCAGCCTGATCTTTATTTTGCGGATCTTCGGGTTTCTTATTCTGCGACTCCTTCAAGTTCTGTTGTATCGTGTTCAATGCCTCTGTTTCAGATTTGATCTTCTGTTTTGCCTCTTTCAGTTCAGTTTGCAGCTGATTGATCTCGGCTTCCACCTGTTTGAGTTCTGCCGTAAGCTGATTGACTGCCTTCTCCTGAGCGGCAGTCATTCGCGCAGCTTTGTCCGCATCCAGTTCTGCAAATGGCAAAGCAGCCGGTAATGATGTCGGACCATGATTGAGAATGGGCTTTACTGCCTGTAGTGGTAACTGTGAGTTCTCTGTCTTGTCAGTCGGTTTCTCGGCAGCCGGAAGCACGGAAATACCGCACAGCATGACAGCCGTCTGCAGACAAATCAGGGAGGACCGCCGTTGATAAAATTTAATCACGCCAGAATCTCCTTGATCGCCTCAGTCTTGGGATCGGCTTTGGCAATCGGCTGACCATTGGGGTAAAATTCTTCCGTCGAATCCAGGCCGACCGCCTGGTAGTAGGTGTGGAACAGGTGACCGCCATTGACTTCACGATCAATCACTTGGGTACCGGTTTCATTGGTCTTTCCGGAAACGGCGCCCCCTTTAATCCCGGCCCCGCCCACGGCGATCGACCAGGCTGTGCCCCAGTGATCGCGGCCCACGCGCGAATTAATTTTCGGCGTGCGACCAAATTCGCACATGCAGATAATCAGGGTATGCTCCAGTAAACCACGATCGTAGAGATCCGAGATAAACATCGCGAAAGGCCGATCGAATTCGCCCAGTTGTTCGATATGAAAATTGAAATTCTCAGAGTGCGTATCGTAGTTGGTATGTCCCACTTTGACGAACGTTACGCCTTTCTCAATCAACTGGCGAGCCATCAGGCAGTGCTGGCCGAAATCATGCTTGCCGTAACGTTCGACGTCTTTGTCAGAAAAATGACTGAAGTCGAAAATATCCCGCCGGGACATCAACGCTGCCGCCTGATCGAACGATTCATTGTAAACTTCAGTATGGGCGGTCTTGCGTTTTTGCTCAAATCGCTGGCTGACTTTGCTGCGCAGACTCCGTCTCAGCTTGTCCCGCTCCGTCGTCATGGAAGCATGCATCTCCAGGTTGGCCGGTGCCTTGCCACCCGAGAGAACCAGCGGCGCATGACGGGGGCCCAGAAAGGTCGCCTCTTTCGAAGAGCCCCCGGCACCTACTGAAATATATCCCGGCAACGGGCTGTCGGGAGGGGACAGATGGCTGGAAAACGAGGAGCCCAGGTACGGGTAAGCAAATCCAGGCTGTTCTTTTCGCCCGGTCTGCATGATGTAGGCTCCTTTGCCATGATTGTTTTCTCTGGTGTTGATCCCCCGGACCAGCGCCAGATGATGCATTTGCTGCGCCGTATATGGCAGCAGTTCGCTGATCTGTACGCCAGGGGCTGAGGTCGAAATCGCCTGGAATGGTCCTCCCGTTTCCGTTCCCGGCTTGGGATCCCAGGTCTCCAGCTGGCTGACACCGCCCGACAGCCAGAAGACCACCACCTGCTTCTGTTGGGCAGCCAGTTTTTTTGCTGCCTGAACCTGGGTCATGCCACCAAAGCCCAGCATACTCAATGCACCAGCGGCAGTGCCCCCCATGAAAGATCGACGCGTCAGTGATTCATGTGATCCACAAGCATAGTTACAACGCATTGTCACACCCTTTCCCTGCATTCCATAAGTCGGTCTGTAATAGAATCACATTGAGTCTGTACTGTCAGTGATTAAAACGAAACTCGGATGACATTAACAACGCCCAGATCAGATCGGTGACCATCACTGCCCGATCCTGCCCCTTTTTTTCTGCCAGCAACGCAGTCACCTCTTCCGTTTCCGTCTGAAGAGGCGGTCTTGTGAGGACACTGAGATACAGCTCTTCTGCCAGCTGTGGGGTTTGGTCCACTGGAATCTTCAGAAGACGATCCGCCAGATTTCCCGCTCTCGCCGGCAGGATCACCTGGATCCGCTGATCGTTGGACAGATATAAGATCTGGTCCGCCATCGCTTCGAACTCTTTGACCGGTTCACCGGGCACTCCCCCAAACAGGGACACAAACTGGCGTTCATACCCCAGCAGGTTTTTTCGCAGTGTGGCTTCATTCAACTTCTGTTTCAGGCTGTTGCGATGCACTTCTGCCAGCCCGGTCGCTTCCATCACTGCCCAGGCATACTGTTCCGGGTTTAAAGGCTTTAACAGGGCATGCGTAAATTGTGCATCGGATAATTCCTTCGCTGTCTGCTCCTGAAATAATTCATTCGCACTCGATCGCTGGTACGTTTCGCTTAATGCGATTTCACGCAGGTACCATTTCAGATCGTATTCATGCGCCATCAGCTGTTCGGTTAATACATCCAGCAGTTCGGGATGCGAGGGAGGATTATCCGAATGATCCGCATCAAGCGGATGGACGATTCCCCGCCCCAGCAGCATGTCCCATAAACGATTCGCCATAGTCCGGGCAAAGCGGCGATTATCTGTGGTAATAGCATCTCCCAGCTGAGCACGACGGCTGTATTGGGGAATCGGCCGCACGCCTTTGGCTGGCTTGACCTTGTATTCCTCTCCCTTTTTGAAAACAGGTTCGGGAATTTTTTTGTTATCGAAGACGGCAGGCAGTGTCGTTGCGGGACCTTTGGATGTTTTATCTCGAACTTCGAACACCGACTCATATTTGACTTCCCCTTCTGCCTTCTCAGCCAGGACGGTCTGCTTTTTCTGTTTGTCGGTAAATACAAAACTGCGAATCAGGAACGCCGAGATCCCGTAATAATGATCCTGCTTCCAGTCTGCAACTTCCGGGTGATCATGGCACTGGGCACACGTCAGGTCGGCTCCCAGAAAAATCCGACTGATGTCACGGGTCAGCTCATTGACTTCACCATCTCGGGCCAGGTAAAAGCGAGCGGCTGCCTGATGTTCTTTCTCTGTCCCATCCGCAGAAAGGATTTCGCGCACCAGTTGATCCAGCGGTTTGTTCTCCGCAACAGATGTCCGCAGGTATTCTTCCCACTTAGCCGGATCGATGTATTTCTTATTCATCCGCTGCATCAGCATCACATCCAGGCGCTACAAAGCGGGCGTACTCGGGAGAATTCAACAACTGATCGATCAGGATCGCACGTTTATTGGTGCGCTGATCTTTCAGAAAAGTCCGCGTCTGTTCGATGGTCGGAATCCGCCCTGTCAGATCGAGGTAAATCCGCCGCAGAAATTCAGCGTCATTACTCAGCGGAGATGCCAGCTTCGCATAGTCTGCAGTTCGATTCTGGATCAGCCTGTCGATCGACTCATGCAATGGTGGTTCGGCAGGCAAAATTGGCTTGTTGGCGATCAGTGGTGCCTCAGGAAACTGAGACCGATCCGCAGCCTCGACTGAGGCTGATATCAGCGGGCGGGAGAACACAATCAGCAGCAAAACGTAAACTCGCATGTTCGCGCGAAACATGGGTCTCCTTTCTCTGCAATGTCGTTCAGACAGTCTGGCTGTCCGAGGCGGGACGTAGCGAAACTTATTCTGTTTCAATACGTTGTGGGAAGTCAAAACATATAGGCAGGTGTTTATTTATCGTCTATTGTGCAACTGCAGCCGCACTCCGTCAAGTACAATCCGCAGATCTTACTTAGCTTTACTCATTTCGGAGAAAGGCAACAGAGGACGAAACCGATGCTTGAAAGGCTGCCTCTAACGGTCCGTTTTCTCAACGGATGTGGTTTGCGAGCCCGTGGAAATGTCGTAACAGGCAGCCATTTCGCTGTTTCGCACAAACAGTTTCCCGTGTGCCAGGGCGGGATGATTCCAGGTCTGTCCGCTGATCGCCTGAAATTCTGCTACCTGGGTATATGCTTCCGGATCCGCTTTCACGAGTTCCACGCGACCATCCTCTGCCAGGATCAGCAGCATTGATCCCACCAGCAGCATCTGACCGTAACCGTAGCGTCCCTTCTTCCAGATGCGGTTCCCATTCTCCAGATTCAGACAGGTGAGAATTCCTTCATCCAGTCCATATACGAAACCATCCCGCTTCACAGCAGAATTGAATTTCAGTTTGGGACTGTTACTCGTCCAGACTTCGGTCACTTGCCAATCGTCGCCGGACTTCTTAATTGAAAGCCGCGCCGAACCCACGCCATATCCCGAACCGATAAAGATTGATGAATCATCAATTACGATGGGCTGAGCCGCATTGACTCCTGCCTGATTTGTCCAGGGAAAAAACCAGAGTGACTGACCATCTGCCGGCGCAAAGCTTTCCAGTCCCTTTGCATGAAACACCAGGATCTGAGGCACACCCTGCAATTCTGCCAGTTGGGGAGAACTGTAACTCGGTTTTCGGCTGCCACTGGTCCACGCCTGCTTTCCAGTCCGTTTATCGAAAGCAATGATCGAACGATGATTCAATTCGGACGTATCCATCACCAGTCCCTGGTTCACGATCACCAGATCTTCCCAGATCAAAGGGGAGCCGGACATGCCCCATTGCAGATTTTTAAAATCCTGTTCTTCAAGCAGATCATGAGTCCAGACTTCAATGCCTGTAGCCGCTTCGAAGCAATGGAGAACTCCCGTTCCGCCGACCGTGTAAAGAAATCCCTGATCGAAAGTCGGCGTGGCCCGTGGCCCGACGCCTCCCAGCGTTTCTTCAAAGCGCACTTCATCTTCATAAACCCAGAGTTGATCACCCGTCTGCCCGTCGTAGCAGACGACGACTTCGACATCGCCCCGTTGCTCCTGGGTAAAAACCCGGTCGCCGACAATGCAGAATGATCCCCAGCCCGCACCGACCGGATGTTTCCACAGCAGTTTCGGCGAATGTGTGTTCCAGTCAGTTCGAATCGACTGTGTTGCCGCGATCCCGTCGCGGCTGCTTCCCCGGTAACCAGGCCAGTCTCCCGGGACCACTTCCAGCGTCTGTTTCGCTGAATTCGGATTTCTTTCGACTTTGCTCTCAACCTGTTTGAAATACGCTGCGGCACGCTGCTCGGGCGTTGCCGCAAACCGGAATCGAAACCGGGGGACCATATCCCCTTCAAAACTTTCTACGCGTACCAGTCCAAA
>NZ_CAXAVM010000269.1:0-7820 GCF_963972345.1 uncultured Gimesia sp.
ATCGATTTTAACGATTATGCCGATTAGCGAAAGTAATTCTTTCTGCTAATGCTTGGGATAGATACGGGTCCAGTCTTTCTGCATATCAATCACCGTCCAGCCTTTCTCTTGCGCCTGATCGAGGGCCTTGTCGAGTTGGCCGATCGGGGACTGACGGTCGTAGGCGTATTCCCGTTTCGCATCGGTATGGTGGACAATGGCTTTGAACGTATGCGGTTTTCGGTCAGTCCACTGCAACATCTGCAGATCGCCGTCCGAATTTCCGAAAGCCATTACCGGCGCCCGACCGATGAAACGATGAATGCCAACGGGTTTCCCGGCTTTATCGTCGATGAAGTCGATCTCTGCCAGTCGTTCCAGTACCGGTTTCCCATCACGGTTTGCCAGTTTGACTTTGACGCTGCTGCCAATCACCTGCTCGGGGGGAATTCCATAGATGTCCTCTGCCCAGACGCGCATAAAATCGACACCGCCACCGGAGACGATATAAGTTTTGAAGCCGTTTTCACACAGATAATTCAATAGTTCCCGCATCGGTTCAAAGACCAGCTGCGTATACGGAACTTTTCGCTGTGGATGGCGGGCTGTTTTGATCCAGCTACGAACTGTCTCTTCAAATTCGTCGGTGGTCATTCCGCTGTGCGTCACTGCCATGATTTTCAGTAAACCCTCTTTTCCGGATGCCGCGACCGCTTTGAAATCATTTTCCAGAATGGCCTGGAATGGTTGCTCCGTTTTCCATTCGGGGTGCTGGTCCGCCATTGCTTTGACCCGATCCAGGGCAAACATCAACTGGAAATAAGCGGGCTGTTCGGACCAGAGAGTACCGTCATTATCGAAAACGGCAATCCGATCCTGCGGCGGTATGTATAACGGACAACCGTCATTGGTCGCACATTTGACGAAGTTGATAATCGCGTCTTTGGTGGGTCCTGCATTCCATGAAGGGAGAGGATCAGCGGCCACTGCTGAGTTCATTACAGAAACAAACAAACAAAAAATAACGGTCATCACTCGCATTATGTCACCCAACTCCTCTCAACAGATTTAAAAATTGTCTGAGTGTTTCAAAATTGTAATTCAACCTTGCCTGAATTAAGAACATCACGCGGCGAATGACATGGGTGAATTGTATTCTGTCGGCATAGATGGCAACCATTCCGGTTGCACCTCCGTGTATTTCTTTCACGTCGATAAAAATCTGAGAAATCCATCCGATTCAAATTTGAATCAGCGCCTGCCCAGAGCGATTGATGCTACTCATTATAATGAAAGAAGTCCATTAGAAACTGAAAGCAGGAAGGGGGAGAGTCGGTGATCCTCGCACTCTCATTTTTTACGCTGGCTGACTTTCAATTCACCTTCAGCAGGGTGAGAGTCCGAGTTGTTGGTTAGAATGTGCCCTGGTCCTAAGCTCTCCCATCACGGTATGAACTCGTATAAAAAACATGCGACAAAATACACTCCTCATCGCATGCGGAAGCTCCAGTGTTCTGATCAGAATTTTCACTTGATCTCCCTGATGTCTCGTTTGACCTCAGCTTTCAGTCCTCTCTCTGCATCTATAAATTCTTTCCCCGGTAAGACGCTTTCTATCGCTACAGACGCAAGTCGAGTAGCCCCCAATCCTCTTCACCTCATGTGCAAAGAGGTATAATAATTACAGGTTAAAAAGAACGTAAGTCTTTATATAGTAATGCGATGAGGTGGTTAACCAAAACAAGTGTCATTTAATAATATTAGTTGTTGACACTTGGTATACCATGTGGTACTTTTGGCATCCATTATTTCATATATTAAAAACAGGGAATGGCCGTCATGGGAGAAAGTGAAGTTTTTGAGAAACTGTCACAGTTGATTTTTTCCGGTGAATTCGAGACAGGAAGCAGCCTGGTTGAGCGTAATCTGGCAGACCGTTTGGGTGTCAGCCGGATTCCCATGCGTGAGACCCTGTCCAGTCTGGTTGCACAGGGTGCACTCGAAGGGGGCCGCAAAGGGGAGAGTGTTCGTCTACGACGTTATACGGTCGATGAACTCCGACAGCTTTTTGACTATCGCGCTGTCATTGAGGGCGGCTGTGTTCGTTCCGCGGCGACATATACCAGTGAGGCCGATCTGATGCGGTTGGAGATCATTTGCGATGGGATGCAGGACATTCTGGAAGGTGATGATTTCCAGAAATGGAGTTCGCTGGATGTGAAATTTCATGAAGCCCTGGCAGAAGCGAGTCGTAATGATCGCTTTGAGCGGACGTTGAAAAGTCTGCTCCGGGAATGCTTCTATGTGTTTTATGTACTTTCAAGACGTCGCAGTCGGCGTGAACTGACGAAGGAAGAGTTCGCATTTCATAAACAGCAGGCGCTGGACGATCATCGGGCCATTATTGAATTATTAAAAACCAAACAGGTTGAGGAAGCGGAAGCCCGGATGCGTCTGCATATTCTCCGCTCCGCCGACCGTGTGATTCGCGCTTCCATTGAAACAGACCTGGAGTCGAATGATGGTAAAACCGATCAAGATAAATTCAGGTAACGGAAATACAATAATGCGACAGACACTGATCCTGCCGACTCTGATACTGCTTTTGACAACCTCATCCACGTACGCAGATCCGAAGCCGGAACGACCTGCCTATAAGCAGGAGCAGGTGATCTTGAATCCGGATCAGTTCGCTGCTGAAAAACAGATGTCATACCTGGCCTTTCCGGCCGTGCTTCGGTTGAATCCCCAGGAAATTCTGATTTCCTATAAACGGGGGCGCAGACACTCCAGTGACCCGGGTGCGGTACTGGAAATGGTCCGCTTCAATACCGAGACCAATCAGATCACCGAGCGTAAGATCATCGGGGAACAGCAGCCATTGATCTTTCAAATGGGGGAATGGGTTCAATTTCCCGACGGTAGAATCGGGAATCTGGTTGACGTTCAAAAGTTGGTCCAGGCTCGTAAACGGAATCATCGTACCGGCGTTTATTGGACGATCAGCGACGACCAGGGGCAGACATTCTCTCCCATGCAGAAACTCGGTCCAGTGGGCGGGGTGGAATATGGTTATATTTTTGAGAGTGCCGTTGTCGGCGACACGGTCTACATGCTGGCAATGGACTTTCCTGAACTGACTGCGCGAAAAAGTGCTTTCGATGAACAGGGAAAACGGATCTATGGACAGGTTTCCGTGATCGCCTCCGATGATAACGGGCAGAACTGGAAACACGTGCGCAATCTCAGCCGTGAATTTGGAGATCTGAATCTGAATGAAAGTTCGATCATTGTCGACGGAAAAGAATTTCTGATCGCGACGCGGGGTTACGATAACAAAATTCGCCTGCATCGGGTCGATCAGGATTTTCGATTAATCAAACAGCGTGACCTGACTGATGCCTGCGAAACCATTGGTACGCATATCGGACGCCCGAGGCTTTTTATGCGGGACGGATGCCTGTATCTGCTCGGACGGAATTCACGCGGCGGACCGATGGAACTGGCTCTGTTTCGTATTAATTCTGATACGTTTGACGTAGAACGCCACGTTGTGCTGGACCCCGAACCGGGAGTCACGATTAAAGACGGATATTATGCAGTTCCTTATTTTCAGCAGCGTAATGATCAGACCCTTTTCAATGTGATTACTTATCGTATGTCTCCGGAAAAGCAAAAGCATCCGGAACTCGTGCGACTGGAATTTCTCTGGAACGAAGTTCGCTAGACTGTGTCCCGTTTTAATGTAGCGACTCCAGGACCATTTGGCCCGAGTAAAATAGATCGACAGACTCTATGGCTAAATGTGATGCGCACCAGCCAACGTGTCGACAGATCAGATTTGATGTATTTATTTGAGAGGTTTTATTTATCAAGGAATTTTATTCTCACGTTCAGTCAATATTGATCATTTTTAATATCGGCTAACGTCGGATCTCTTTATATGCGTTAATTAAAATGGAGGGTTTCAGATGTGGTTGATAGCTAAACAGAAAAAATACGGGTTTACGTTAATCGAACTGCTGGTTGTGATCGCTATCATCGCGATTCTGATTGCACTGCTGTTACCAGCGGTCCAGCAGGCCCGTGAAGCGGCCCGCCGCAGTACCTGCAAAAATAACATGAAACAGCTGGGGCTGGCGCTGCACAATTATCATGATACACATCGCTGCTTTCCTCCCGGTACCATCGCAACACGTTCCGGCTTTTCCTATTCCGGGAACTGGTGCCAGTCAAATGCAATGGATTCCCGCGCTTCCTGGACGGTTCAGGTTCTGCCTTTCCTTGAGGATTCCAATCTGTATAACAAATTGAATTTTGAAGCACTGTTCACGACGACCTCAAATCTGCCCGGGGTGACAGAGAACGAAAATATTTTTCAACAGGGCAATAAGAAATATCAATGTCCTTCCGATCCCAATTCCGGCTCAGGCGTTAATAACATCAATTACCTGGGAGTACAGGGCGGTGGTGCATCCACTGCTGCCCCGTCCTGCTCCACAGTCAGCGGGCAGCGGGCGTTTTATGTCAACGGTATCCTGTTCCACAATTCAAATACCCGCATGCGTGATGTCACTGACGGCACCTCCAATACATTTCTGGTCGGGGAAACCAGATATGCATTGACTCCCACTGGCCGGAGTGATGGTGTTCACATCGGTTGGGCTTCAGGCGGACGGCTGGGTGCTTCCGGGGCACCGAACGTGCTGGCTGGCGCGCAATTGCCGATCAACTCTGTGGCAGGTCATGGCGGAGACCACGATACGATCAATCAACAGTCGCGTCTGTTCGGCAGTTTTCACGTCGGTGGATGTCATTTCACTTTAGGAGACGGATCGGTCCGCTTCATCAGTGAAAATATTGATCTGAATACGTACTTTGATCTGGCTCAGCGTGCCGATGGACGGGTGCTCGGAGAATTTTAAACGGCGTCAAGTTTTGCTGGAGCGTCTTTCCAGGGCATTCGGTCCGAGTATGCTGGATTGAGAGTGCGATGTTTAAAGGGTTGTGCTCCAGAGGAAGTGAATCTGTCACAGGGAGGTCCAAAACCCTCGCAATGAATTTCAGGTAGAAACCATTTGAAACCGCTGTTCACAAAGGTGGCAACATGTTGATGATCTGCTGGAACACAACCAGACTGATGCCCGTTCTCATTGTACTGACTGCCATGGGCTGCGGTGGGCAGGGTGAAGGTCCATCGCGCTTTACCTTGTCCGGCACGGTGACTTATCAGGGGAAGCCCGTTCCGGAAGGTGAGATTATTATCTCTCCTGATCCCTCAGCCAATCACAGCGGGCCGGGCAGTTATGCGACGATCAAGGACGGGCATTTCGAAACAGCACCCGGAAAAGGGATCACAGGGGGGGCCTATCTTCTCAGCGTGACAGGCTTCGATGGCGTCCCTTTCCAATCCGAAGACGGCGGAGAAACCTTCCTGCAAGGCAAAACACTATTTGCTGATTTTAAACTCAAGCAGCAGTTTCAATCTCAGGATGAAACACTGGATATTGAAATTCCTCTCAGTAAGTAAACAACGGTCATAAGACTGTGTCCAGTTTTACGGTAGCGTCTTCAGGGCCATTGGGACCGGTGAAAATGGAAAGAGAGACGCTGTGATTAAATTTGATGCGCTCTATACCCAGAACTGCTTCTTGCTAAGCCCATCTGAAATGCCTAGGGCCTCAAGGAAGTAATTTGAAATTTGAAATTCGTAGAGAACTTTTTGTTATTTCAGATGGAATCAATCCCCACTTTGTTCGGCAATACGTTGAAACCGAACATTGATTGATTCAGTTGATCTAACACGGCGATGTCGGTGTCAAACCATTGTTCCATCCAATTTGCGTAGTCGCGAGATCCGATTTCAAAAGAAACGCCCCGACATTCGCTATTTGCAATTTTTTGTGCTGCCAGAATTCCGGACATCATTGCTCTCAGCACCCCATGCGAGGATGATGGATCCAGCACAAAGGCGGCATCACCAAGAAGCATCCAGTTTTCACCAGTCATCTGTCGCGACTTACGCCAAGTCACGTCAGCGCCGCGACTTTTTCCGTCTTTAGGGAGTGAATTTAATTTAGGTGGAGACCATTTGCTGCCAGGATCCCGACCATTAAAACAAAGCCGAACCCATGCGATTCTAGCCTTCGGGAGTGGTGCCAACCACGTCCAACCTTCCTGGTCAATCGTCATCATTGGATGCGCGGGCAAGGAAATATTGAAATCGGCGATTTGCTGAGCATATCCGTATCTCGCAATGAGCTTTTTCGAACACTGTTCCCACGAGAGCCCCAGCTGTTTTGTTAGCCATTGATGCCGCCCCGTAGCGTCAAGCACATATTGGCAGTGGATGGTCGATTGGTTTGTTCGTATGCCAATGATGCGATCACATTTCTTTACTACTGAAGTCGGCCTGCCTGGTTGCAGAAGTACGGCTCCCTTTTTTACAGCGTATTCAAGAAGTATCGAATCAAGTTGTTCACGAGGAGCTTGATACCCAAACCAGGGACCTTCTTCATCGGCCCCAAATTCCTGAAACTGGCTAGTGGCCAAGAACGATGATTCGACGGTGTGGCCATCATACCGAATAAAGCCAGCCGAATTGACAGATTTTGCGACTCCGAGCTGCTGAAAAACAACTTCTACACCTGGGTGCAATGTCTCTCCTGGTCGAGTCCGCGGGAAAAGTGTTGCTTCAATGATCAAAACTCGAATACCATGCTGCAAAAGTGTAATTGCAGCTGCCGCCCCCGCAGGACCTGCACCGAGAATGACTACATCAGATATTTTTGGGGTCTGGGATGACATTACGGCAGAGCGCGAAAAATGAAGGCACTGCTACCATCCTTGTAAGCAATACCATTCGATCCTAATTGGCAAGTGTGGCGTTTTTGAACCTCACGCCGAACGCGGTTTTGTTCCGACGTTGGTTTAACCGCGCCTCTGAGTTCCGCAAATTCGAGTTCGTAACCTCTACCCTGCAGTTGTGCTGCACCTGCGCCAGCAACAGCCCAATCGTCAATATTCCGTACGACGCAGAGAAAAACATCAGTGTTGGCTCCCGCTGTAATAATCGATTCACAAACCTGAAGAGCCTGATGACGTGTGATCAACTCCTCACTTTGAATCTCCGCTGTCAAGGAAACCTTGAAGTCACCTGCCAGGGCGTGCGACACGTAATCCGAACGCGCGATGTCGACATAGTTAACGTGAAGTTTTCCACTAACGACCTCGAAGAACGGGCCAAACTCTCCATCCCAACCTTTCGACGAAACAACTTCGCCCGATTTGACTCGATCATGTTTAGGATGGAATCCCAGTTCTTGGTCGAGCATCGGCAGCTGATTGCCAAAGCCATCATTCCCAAAGGTGCGGCCGTTGTCGGGGGCAACCGCAGGCCAGAATGACGCAAGGGCTGCGCAAAGTTTCGCGTCCTCCGGAAAGGGAGATCCCAGGCCCGAACTGGTCAAGAAAGAATTCTGCGAATCCCGACTTCGTGACGTATCCCAGCCAGGTGCGAAAACATTGGAAGCGGCATCCGGGAGAAAACTAACCGCGTCATTTCGGTAGCCCAGCATGGGAAAGGCCGGTCCTGTTGCACCTGGGCCAACGATAGATGTGATCGTAGTGTCAGATCGATCAAATGCTGAAGAACTTAAGTTAAAAGGTCGCGGTAATGTTGGATTGACGGGTAATCGCCCTTTTGAAAGCGGTTCTACACGACGAACAGTTGGGTCATTCTCTACCTCGGATTGATCAGCCAGGGGGAAGAAATCAATGGCCGTCACTAGAAGCTGTCTCAAAAGGTCAAAAAAAGTGAACTGTTTGGCGTGACGTTTGCG
>NZ_CAXAVM010000270.1:0-7817 GCF_963972345.1 uncultured Gimesia sp.
TTAAGAGCAACAGCAAACGGTGAGCCGAACAGTATTGGGCTTGCCCGACAGTGTTGGTATTATCGTCCCCATACGCATTTCACAAAGTATTATAAATGAAGCCCCCCACTCCCCGCAGATGAAAATCCCGAACCACTGAAAGATTAGAAAGATGGTATCACTGTTCAACACCCCGATCCGTTCAGAGTAAAACCACCAACCTCTACCGCTTTAGGTAGTGAGGTTCGCTCAACCACAACAGAACACGAACTCCACAACATCCTGTTGTCTCACGACAACCTCGGATTACATCCGAGGCCACCCGAATTGGAACAAAACCGTCAAATACCTTTTCAGTCACATAACAACTTTTTAGTGCTTTTCGTGTCTTTCATGGTTCATAAAATTTCGTATCTTTCGCGGTCCAAACCCCGGTTTCATGTTGCCAATCGTGGCGGAAACGGGCACGATTAAGAATAGTCTTAACAGATTTCGTAATTTAAACCTGCCAGAATATAAAGGTCCGCCTCGCCATGAAACGTCTGCTGTTCATTCTCAGTCTTACATTGCTGCTAACATCCGCTGCACACGCACAGCGTCCCAAACCCAATTACGATGAGAGCCAGGTCCCGGAATTCAAACTCCCCGACCCGCTCGTCACACAAGCGGGCAAAAAAGTGGATTCCGCCGAGAAATGGAACAAAGTCCGCCGCCCCGAAATTCTCGAACTCTTCGAAACTGAAGTCTACGGCAAAAGTCCTGCACGACCCGAGAACATGCTGTTCGAAGTTACGTCTGTCAAAAACGATGCTCTGGGCGGCAAAGCGATTCGCAAAGAAGTCTCGGTCTATTTCTCCGGCAAAAAAGAAGAACCGCGGATGGATCTGCTGATCTACCTCCCCGCGAAAGCCACTAAACCGGTGCCCGTTTTTATGGCGCTCAACTTTTATGGCAACCATACCATCACAGAAGAAACGGACGTCAAACTCAACGATCACTGGATGCGGGCCAATAAAGACAAAGCAATCGTCGATCATAAAGCGACCGAAGCATCGCGGGGCAAATCGGCTTCCCGCTGGCCTATCGAAACCATCATTGATCGCGGCTATGGACTCGTCGCCATCTACTGCGGCGATATCGATCCCGATGTGGACGACGGCTTCAAGAACGGCGTCCACGCGCTTTATAATTCCAAGCAGAAACCCGCGGCCGATGAGTGGGGCACAATTTCCGCCTGGGCCTGGGGTTTGAGCTGCGCCCTGGATTATCTGGAAACCGATGACCAGATCGATCATAACAAAGTCGCAGTCCTCGGCCATTCGCGGTTGGGAAAAACGTCCCTCTGGGCCGGCGCACAGGACCCGCGTTTCGCATTAGTCATCTCGAACGACTCGGGTTGTGGCGGTGCCGCCCTCAGTCGCAGACGATTTGGAGAAACCCTGCACGTTATTAATAATGCATTCCCCCACTGGTTTTGTGATAACTTCAACAAATATATCGACAAGGAAAACGAGCTGCCCGTCGATCAACATATGCTGATCTCTTTAATCGCACCGCGGCCCGTCTACGTTGCCAGTGCCGAGGATGACCGCTGGGCCGATCCCAAAGGCGAATTCCTCTCAGTAAAATATGCAGAACCGGTTTACAAACTGCTGGGAACCTCCGGCTTCGGTGCAGACAACATGCCCGCCGTCAATCAGCCGGTTCAGAAACAGATGGGCTATCACATTCGCACGGGCAAACATGATGTGACCGACTTCGACTGGCAGCAGTATCTGAATTTCGCCGATCAGCACTTTCAAGGCAGTTGAACAAGTCCATCCCCCGGAACAAAGACGCGTCAGCAGGTGGATTTAACCGCCTGCTGGCCCGTCATTTATCCTGTTTGCTGGACTGCACATCCATTCTCACCAGGGTCAGCTTTTCACACCGACCGCCGCAGTTTTGCCGAACGCCGCTTGCCTCTGCCGGAAAACCCACGATAATGGGGGCACGTGTTCAATTTTCATTCAAAACAAACTGACGACTAGTAATATGATGAATTTTCGTATCCGGAACTCTTTCGACATCAATCAACGTGCGCCTCAAATCTGCCTGATTCTGCTTCTGCTGACACTCCTGCCGCTACCATTGGCCCACGCGGATAAAGCCTCTGATGAATTCCAGCTGGCCATCGGCTTGTATAAACAGAATCGCTGGGAACTCGCTACCGAAAGGTTTCAGAAGTACCTGAAGGATTACCCCACGGATGCCAGCGTCCCCCTGGCGAAATTTTACCTGGGCCTGACACTCGTCAATCAGCAGAAATACCAGGAAGCCCGGAAGATTCTGCGGGAGTTCGTCAAACAGCATCCGCAAAACAAAAACCTGCCCGATGCCCTCTATCGAATCGCTGAATGCAGTTATCTGATTGATGATCTGGACGCCGCCGAAAAAGAGTTCACGGAATTCCTCAAGCTCTATCCCAATCATGCGCTGGAAGAATGGGCTTATCCCTATTTTGGTGATGTCCTGCTCCGCCGCGGCAAAGCCGATCTCGCGATTAAAAGTTTTCAGCGATCACTCGAACGTCATCCCAAAGGGGCGATGGCTGAAGACGCACAGTTCGGCCTGGCCTCTTCTTACCTGCGAGACAAGCAGACGAAAGAAGCAGAAAAACGATTCAAAGAAATCGCCGAACAGAAAAACCACTCACGCGCCAGCGATGCCCAGATGTCGCTCGCCACGTCACTTTTCGACCGGGGAGAGTTCCTGTCCGCCGCGGAAGCCTTCCTGGAACTTCCCAGGAAATTTCCGGAAAGCCCGCTGGGGACCACGGCCCGGCTCAACGCGGGTTATGCATATTACGATCTCAAAGAATACAACAAAGCCATCCAGCAATTTGACCTGGTTGCCAAAGACCCGAACCAGGCAGCGAACGCTTTGTACTGGAAGGGAGTCAGTCTCAAGGGAGAGCAACAGTTGCCCGCTGCCATCGCTGCGTTTGAACTGGCGCTCAAATCAAAACCCAATCCTCAACAGCAAGAGTCCACCACATACCAGTTAGCCGACGCGCTGTTACGTTCCGGCAAACCCGCTGAAGCCAAGACGCTGTTCCTGCAACTCGTCAAGCAGTCGCCCGAGAGTGACCTGGCAGACGACAGCCTGCACTTTGCCATTGAAGCCGCTTTGCTGACAGACGAACTGGCAGAAGCCGAACAGCTTTCAACACAGTTTGAAAAAACATTTCCCCAGAGCGGTTTACGTCTGCACCAGGAGTTGCTCAAAGGGCGTATCCTGGATGCGAAAGGCAAGCCTGAAGATCTGACGGCTGCCTTGACTCATTTTGAAAACGTGCTCAAAGAATCCCAGCTGGAGAATACTCAACTGTTGGCGCGGCTCTACCTGGCACGCGCTCACCAGAAGCTCAAACAGTACGACAAATCCATCGCAGTTCTGGAACCCTATCTCAAAGACCCCAAAGCCGTTAAAACATCCAGCGAATACGCTGACGCATTAGTGCTGCAGAGCAACAACTTTAATTCCATGGAGAAATACTCGGAAGCCGAAACCCTCTCGAAAGAGTACCTGAAGCAGTTCCCCAACGAAATGCGCTTTAACCAGATCCTGGCGAACCTGATTATCCTCACTGCCAAAAACAACAAACCGCAGGAAGTCGATCAATATCTGAAACAGCTGCAGGACCGCAAGCCGGAAAAGGATCTTCTGCTCCAGACGTATCGCCAGCTGGCAGAGCGCAATTACGAAGCGAAACAGTGGGCACGTGCCAAAACGTTTTTTAACGAGATCGTCAAACTCGGTTCTGATTCACCCGAGTACCCAGCCGGCCTGTCCGGGCTGGCCTGGAGTGAATTTCAGCTTGCCGAACACGAATCGGCGGCGGCTCATTTTCAGCAGTTCACCAAAGAATTCCCGGAAAACCCGCTCACCGCCGAAGCAGCCTACATGCAGGGACGCAGCCTGGAAAATAACAAACAACTCGAAGCCGCGGTCGACGTCTATCAGAAGGCACTGCAGCAGTTCGCTCCCTCACGTTATGCCATGCTCTCCGGACTGCAGGCTGCCCGCACGCTGTTTCAGTTGAAGAAAATTGATGAGGTGAATCAGGCCTACGAAGCACTCCTGCAGAAATTCCCCGAGGTCGATAATCTCGATAAAATTCTGGACGAGTGGGCGCTGATTAATTACGAAGCGGAAGAATTCGCGAAGTCGGACGAAATCTTTCGCAGGCTGGTGAAAGAAACGCCCGACAGCGACCTGGCCGATAATGCCCGCCTGAGCCTGGCAGAAAGTGATCTGATCTCAGGGAAGCTGGAACCTGCCGCCAAAGCATTCGATGAACTGCAGGGCAATCCCAAATCGGATGAGAAAGTGCAGCAGGTCTCCCTGTATCGCCTGATCGAAATCAACCTGGAACTTCAGAAATGGGAACTGGTTGACAAATACTCGAAAGAATTACTGAAACGCTTTCCCCAGAATGAATACGCGGCATTCGCACAATTCCATGAAGCCGAAGCAGCCTTGTATCTGAACCAGGTGGAAACCGCTCAGGCAGAATTATTGAAGCTGACTGCGGAAGACAAATCCAAATCGCTGGGCCAGAAACCCTGGTATCCCCGCGTCTGGGTGCTGCTGGCGGAAACGTATTTCCGTCAGAAAAAATATAAAGAAGTCGCGGAAACCGTAGACCGCTTCCGCAACTGGGATCCGGACAGCCCGTTTCTGTATCAGGCCCAGGAAGTTCTGGGCAGAAGCCTGAAAAACCAGGCCAAGTTTGACGAAGCCCGCAAGGTCTTCCAGCAGATCATCGACTCCGAAAACGGTCGCCGTACCGCCACTGCCGCCAAATGTCAGTTCCTGCTGGCGGAAACCCTGATGATTCAGGAGAAATTCAAGGATGCCCTGCTCGCTTATCTGCAGGTGAACATCCAGTATCAATTCCCCGAATGGCAGGCCCCCGCCCTGTACCAGGCGGCCATGTGCCACGAAGCCCTGAACGAATGGCCTCAGGCACAAAAAACATATCAGGATTACTTGAAGCGTTTTCCGGAGCATGAACTGGTTCCCCAGGCCAAAGAACGCCTGAAAGCGGTCGCCGCCCGGATCGGCAAGAATTAACAGCCGACTTCGTTTCCGCAGGTCAAAGCCTGTCCCGGACAGAGCGGAATTGCGATTCCAGACTCGACGGGAATCACCGTCTGACGTAAACTAGGCTGTGTCCAGTGTGACTGTAACGTCTCCAGGGCCATTTGAACCGAGCATAAAAGACGCATGATTAAATGTGATGCGCTTTACAGTGCACTCTGAGCAGAAGCCGCACTCGATGATCTCAATTTTCAGAGTCACCGTTTTATCAATTCGCCGATCCTGATCCGACAAGCACAACAAAACCTGTTGCTCACTACCAGATTTACGAGAATAACACCCAGTACTCATGATCAAATTAAACAGTAACCAGCAATCCCCCACAGGTTCTCCTGCCAACACGCAGCGCGGGTTCCGGCTCCGGTTCCTGGCGAAGCTGCTCGTGATCTGTGGCCTCTGCCTGATACTCTCCCCTGACAACAGCGCCGCGCAGGAACGTTTACCCAAGGTAGTGGAATCCGTGAATGGAGAATTTGTCGAAGTCAAAGACCCCGCTGGTCCGCTTCCGGGATCCGGCCTGCAGCCCGAACGGGGAACGAAGATTCCCTTTACTCCCCAGGAAATCATCGAAGAGCTGAAATATTACATTCTGCCATTTGTCATCGCTTCGGTGATTTCAATGTGGTTTATTATTGAACGCCTGGTGATCCTCCGATCCGGTCGCGTGATTCCCCGGCACTTCGTAACACGATTTCTGAAACTGCTCCAGGACGGCAAACTCAATTCCCGCTCTGCGCTGAAACTCTGTGACGAAAATCCCAGTCCGATCTCCGCCGTCTTCGCGCACGGCGTGCGCAAGTGGGGGAAACCAAGTGTCGAAGTCGAACAGGCCATCATCGATGGAGGCGAGCGACAGCTCTCTCAATTACGCAAACATCTGCGTGTCATCAATGGTGTCGCAACAGTTGCCCCGCTGATGGGCCTCCTGGGAACCGTCGTCGGTATGATCCTGGCATTCAACGATATCGCCAACAGCAGTGCAATGGGGAAAGCCGAAGAGCTCGCCGGCGGTATCGCACTCGCCCTGTTGACCACCGCGCTGGGACTGGGCATCGCCATCCCCTCGTTGATCATGTATATGTACCTGGCCGGACGCGTTGATGGACTGGTCATGGAAATGGATCAGTCCGCCCAGGACCTGGTACACCTCATCTCGGCAGAAGGGCTCGCCGCCAGTGCTGCCAGCCGCAAATCGAGCTCATCAGCGCCAGCGACCAGCACCAAAGCCAAGCCGGATAAAACAACCAGCGCCTCCTGAATTTGCCAACCAGGCCACATGGCGTTTATCGGCCTCTCGCACCGCTTTCATGTAGAACAACCCATTATTAGTTGTTCCGGGCATATTCCCTATTTACAATAGAAGCCGCTTTCCCCCGCCGGGGTCTGGTGTCCTGCATCCAGCAATTGGCTGAATCACTCTTTTTTCTGAACAGATCGAGATACCTCATGGCTGAATCGAAAGAATTCAAGGCAGTCCCGCTCGAAGAGGAATTGTCTCAGATTAAACGCGACCTCAAATTTTATCCTTCGACCACCTCTGATCCTGAAGTACTCACATCCAGCCAGATCGAACAGTTCAACCAGGATGGCTACCTGCGGGGTCTGCGTGTCTTCAATGAACGGGAAGTCCAGGAAAATCGGGAGTACTTCGATCGCCTGCTGGAATCGGTGATCGCTGCCGGCGGTGACAGTTACTCGATCAGCACCGCACACATGAAATACGGCAAAGTCTACGACCTGCTGACGCACCCCAACATCGTCGCATACGTCAAAGACCTGCTGGGCGAAAATCTCATTGCCTGGGGTTCCCACTTTTTCTGCAAAATGCCCCACGATGGGAAATCGGTGGCCTGGCACCAGGATGCCAGCTACTGGCCGCTCTCGCCTTCGAAAGCCGTCACTGTCTGGCTGGCCATTGATGACGCCGACCCGGAGAATGCCAACATGCGTTTCATCGCCGGCAGCCATCACCACGGCCACATGACCTATCGCCCCAGTGGTTCGCATGAAGACAATGTGCTCAACCAGACCATCGAAAACGCAGAGCAGTATGGCACCCCCGTGGACGACACGCTGCAGGCCGGTGAAATTTCGATTCACTCCGATTTGTTGCTGCATGGCTCTGACGCCAACCAGTCGGATCGCAGACGCTGCGGTTTAACGCTGCGTTACTGTGCCGCCGACGTCCGGGCCGGCATGGACTGGAATGCCAAAGGCGTGATCGTCTCTGGTTCCGATCCCTCGGGACACTGGTTAAATCCAGCACGTCCTGAAAACGATTAACCTTTCGCACTCGCACCACGGAATTGACAACTGATGCAAAAATATTACGCGGAAATCTTCGGCACCTTCATCCTGCTGTTTTCGGGTGCCGGCGCCATCGTCACCAACCAGGTCTCAAACGGCACAGTCACACACGTGGGTATCGCCCTGGTCTTCGGTCTGGTCGTGACCGCCGTGATTTATGCGATTGGAGAAATCTCCGGCGCGCATATCAATCCAGCCGTCACGATTGCGTTCTGGGTCAGCGGTCGCTTTCCCGGAAAATTTGTTTTGCCTTACATCGTCTGCCAGGTGATTGGTGCCCTCGCCGCCTGCCTGCTCTTAAAAGTCATTTTCCCGGGCCTCAACAACTACGGCATGACGCTGCCCGCCGGTTCGGATATGCAGTCCCTGATTCTGGAAGGCGTGCT
>NZ_CAXAVM010000271.1:0-7709 GCF_963972345.1 uncultured Gimesia sp.
CGGCATTGATCGCCCTGGAAGCAACGGTAGTGATTCAGGGGCCTGCAGGAAGCAGAGAAATTCCCGTGGATCAGTTCTGTACCGGACCGGGCAAGAATGTCCTGGAACCGGGCGAGATTATTGTCGAACTCAAATTTCCACCGCGGCCTGGGCATAGCGGCTCGCATTACCGGCGGTTCATTCCCCGGAATGAAATGGACATCGCTGTGGTCGGCGTGGGGGCCTCCGTGGTTCTGGACGAGAGTGGCGAAAACTTCGTCTCCGCCCGCATTGGTCTGGGAGCCGTTGCTGCGAAACCATTTTATGCCCAGGAAGCCAGCGAACTGCTGGCAGGCCAGCCTGTGAATGATGAGACGATCAAAAAAGCAGGAGAGGCGGCACGGTCCGTGATTAAGCCGATTACGGACATGCGGGGAACCGAAGAGTTCCGCCTGCATGTGACAGGCGTGCTCACCGAACGTGTCTTGAAAAAAGCGGTCGAACGTGCTCGCGGTTAATTCCTCAACTGACTGCTGTCTCACTCAATCAACAAAATATTAATAGATCATTTTTGAATAAGGACTTTTCGATGGCGAAGAAACGGATCGTAACCGCGACTGTCAATGGGCGGGAAGAGGAATTCCTCTGTCAGCCACGGCAGACATTGCTCGAAGTCTTACGAAACACACTGGGTTTGACCGGCGCCAAAGAAGGTTGCTCGAACGGTAACTGTGGCGCCTGTTCCGTGGTGATTGACGGGAAAGCCGTCAATACCTGCATGGTGCTGGCTGTCGAAGCAGAAGGTGCCAATATTGAAACGATTGAAGGCCTGGCGCCCGTCGATGGACTGGACCCGCTGCAGGAAGCGTTTCTGGAAAACGCGGCACTGCAGTGTGGCATCTGCACTCCCGGTTTTATCATGTCTGCCAAAGCGTTTCTGGATGAGAATCCGAACCCGACCGAAGAAGAAATTCGTTTTTCGATGGCGGGCAATCTGTGTCGTTGCACCGGTTACGACAAGATCGTGCGTGCCATCCAGCAGGCTGCAGAAACACGATGTGCTCAATCTGCCTCATGTGAGAAGGAGACTGTCTAATGGCGACCATTGATGAAACCAGAACCGCAGAAGGTAGCGAAGAGACTCCTAAATATAAAGTGATCGGTACCCGGCCGATTCGTCATGACGGATCAGACAAGGTCACCGGCCGTGCGTTGTACGGTGCGGATATCAAAGTCAAAGGCATGATCTTTGGCGCGGTGCTGCGGAGCCCGCATGCGCATGCGAATATTAAATCGATTGATACCTCAAAAGCCGAAGCTTTCCCGGGTGTGCGCGCCGTTGTCACCAGTGCGGATCTGCCGGAACCCGGTGATAAAATTGCCGAGCTGGGGGAAGGGGCTGTCGTCCTGAACCATCTCAGCAGTAACAATCTGGCCCGCACCAAGGTGCTTTACAAAGGACACGCAGTTGCTGCGGTTGCTGCCGACAATCTGCATATCGCACAGGAAGCAGCCAGCCTGATCGAAGTCGAATATGAAGTTCTGCCTCCCGTGATGAATGTGCTGAAAGCGATGGAAGATGACGCGCCTGTTTTGAATCCGGATGTGCGGACGGAAGAAGCCTCCACAGGCGAAACAGGGGACAAGCCGAGTAATATCGCCAAGCATATCGTGTTTGAAAAAGGGGATCTCGAAAAAGGATTCGCCGACGCCAAATATGTTGTCGAACGCGAATTTCGCACATCGACCGTGCACCAGGGTTATATCGAACCGCACGTTGCGACCGTATTGTGGAACAACGATGGTCAAATTACCGTCTGGACTCCGACGCAAGGCACGTTTTCGGTTCGCTCGCAGATGGCAGAGTTATTGCATGTGCCCCTGGCCCGCGTGAAAGTGGTCCCTGCAGAAATTGGCGGGGGATTTGGTGGCAAGATTTCCGTTTATCTCGCACCAGCGGCTGCCGTCTTATCCCGTAAAGCAGGGGTTCCCGTTCAAATTGTGATGGACCGGGCAGACGTGCTGCAGGCAACCGGCCCTACTCCCGGTTCCTTTATCAGAATCAAGATGGGCGTCGATGCAGACGGACGTCTCACCGCTGCCGAGGCCTGGATGGCTTATGAAGCAGGCGGTTATCCCGGTTCTCCGATTGGTGCCGGCGCCATGTGTGTCTTCTCCTGTTACGATATTCCCAATGGTCGCGTCGAAGGTTATGACGTCTGCGTCAACAAGCCCCGTACCAACGCGTATCGCGCGCCGGGAGCGACCAACGCTGCCTTTGCCACGGAGACCGTGGTGGATGAACTGTGCGAACAGATGGGCATGTCCCCCCTGGAATTCCGTCTGTTGAATGCTTCGAAAGAAGGAACCCGCCGCATAGACGGGGTGACGTATCCCCGCATCGGTCTGGTGGAAACGCTGGAAGCGATCAAAAACAGCGAGCATTATAATACGCCGCTGACCGGTGAAAATCAGGGACGGGGCATTGGTTCCGGTTTCTGGTTCAATGCGGGTCTGAAATCGGCCGTGACCGCGACCGTCAACTCGGATGGTTCGGTTGGTCTACTGGAAGGTTCTACCGATATCGGCGGCTCACGCACCGCGATTGCCATGCAGTTCGCAGAGGCAATCGGGCTGGCAGCGGAAGACATCAAACCGGCCGTGGTGGATACAGACAGCGTAGGCTATACCGACGTGACCGGCGGAAGCCGCGTGACCTACGCGACAGGCTGGGCCGCTTATGAAGCTGCTCAGGATCTGAAGCGCCAGATCGTCAGCCGGGCAGCTGAGCTGTGGGAAGTGGATCCGGATCTCGTGTCTTACGAAGATGGTTCAGTCATTGGCCCCGACAAATCCATGACCTTCAAGGAGATTGCCATCGAATTATCTCTGGGAGGTGAGCCGCTGGTGGGGCGTGGTGTTTCCAATCATAACGAACCTGGCGGCGCCTTTGGTACGCACCTGGTCGATGTGGAAGTCGATCCTGATACCGGCAAAGTTGATATTCTGCGTTACACCGCGGCCCAGGACTGTGGAACAGCAATTCATCCTGCGTATGTCGAAGGACAGATTCAGGGGGGCGCGGTACAGGGAATTGGCTGGGGGTTGAATGAAGAATACTGGTATGACGAAGCAGGCAGCATGCGAAATGCCAACTTCCTCGACTATCGGATCCCGACCTGTTATGACCTGCCGATGATCGATCCGATTATCGTGGAAGTGCCCAACCCGGGGCATCCCTATGGTGTGCGGGGCGTGGGGGAAGTTCCCATCGTACCGCCGCCAGCGGCCCTGGAAGCGGCCATTTATGACGCGGTCGGCGTGCGAATGTATGAACTGCCGATGTCACCGCCGCGGGTTCTGCATGAACTGTTGAAGAAAGAATCCTGATCAGGAACGGAAGCTGCTATGCCTCGTCTGTTTATTCCACCGCTGCTCAAACCCTATTGCAAAGGAGCAGCGGAAGCCGTCGTGGAAGGGACCACCGTCAGGGAGGCGGTGGAGTCTTTAGACGAAATGTATCCCGGCGTCAAAGAACGACTCTGCCCTGAGGGCACACTCAGGGCGGGGCTCGCAGTCACCGTCGACCAGAACGTGACCCCTCGCGGCCTGTCTGAAAAGGTGACACCCGAAAGTGAAATCCATTTTCTCCCCGCAATCGGCGGCGGGTGAGCAGAATTAAAACCGGGTGACCCCGGATGTAATCCGGGTTGTCGCAGACAACGGGAGGTGGCAGTGTTGATGATGTCTGGTGAGAGAACGTGCCTCATTTTCTGAACTGAAGAGGCAGGTGGCGTTGCTTTGGGCCGATCGCTGCAGCAGGGACCTCTTGCTCGCTGCGCTCGTACCGGATTTCATCCGGTAGCACCCAAGACATTCTTGGAACCCACCTTTTCCGGGTGACCCCGGATGTAATCCGGGGTTGTCGCAGACAACAGGAGGTGACAGAGTTGTTGGTGCCTGATGAGAGAACGCGTCTCATTTTTGGACTGAAGAGGCAGGCGGCATTGCTTTGGGTCGATCGCTGCAGCTGGGACCTCTTGCTCGCTGTGCTCGTACCGGATTTCATCCGGTAGCACCCAAGACTTTCTTGGAACCCATCTTTTCCGGGTGACCCCGGATGCAATCCGGGGTTGTCGCTAGACAACGGGATGTGGCAGTGTTGGTGATGTCTGGTGAGAGAACGTGCCTCATTTTCTGAACTGAAGCGGCAGGCGGCATTGCTTTGGGCCTATCGCTGTAGCAGGGACCTCTTGCTCGCTGCGCTCGTACCGGATTTCATCCGGTAGCACCCAAGACATTCTTGGAACCCACCTTTTCCGGGTGACCTCGGATGTAATCCGGGGTTGTCGTGAGACAACAGGAGGTGGCAGTGTTGGTGATGTCTGGTGAGAGGACGCGACTCACTTTCTGAACTGAAGAGGCAGGCAGCATGGCCTTGTCCCGATCGCTGCAGCTGGGACTTCCTGCTCGCTGTGCTCGTACCGGATTTCATCCGGTATCACCCGTTTTCGCGCACTATTTACTATAGGAACTTCCCAGTTACCTTCAGAGTTAACTACGCTCTATCAGGGTGGTTTATTCCGGTTTCAACAGTTTATTGACTGCTTTGACCAGGTCTTCGATGTGGTAGGGTTTGGCGACGAAGAGATCGACGCCGCGATCGAGGGCCAGTTCGCGGTATTTGGGTTCGCTGTTTCCCGTCACCATAATGACGCGGGGGGCCCGCTGTTTGTAGTTGGTGATGCTGTCGAGGACGGCGAAGCCGCTGCGACGGGGCATGACCAGATCCAGCAGGACCAGATCGGGCGCGTCGCGCTCGATTTTCATCAGGCCTTCGTTTCCGTCGTGGGCGATGAAAACTTCGTACCCGGCGGCTTCCATGGCCATTTGCAGTGGTTCGGTCAGACCTTCGTCATCGTCAATAATCAATACGCGTTTTTGAGGAGTTATGTTCATTATCCTGCTGAAATTTCCTGGTCTGGCCCGCACGGAGGCGATCTGTACAAGGAATTATATCAACACTGGCAGCGAAAATCCAATTATTAAGATCAACCTGGCGCGTGGCGCTCCCCAAATGGGATGTGGTTCGATAAAATGGGCCGGTGCGCGCCTGGAGTGCGCCCTGTCTGTTTGCTTCTGAAGCAGGCAGGATAGTCTTATTCTCAGTTTTATTTTATCTAACCAGCGGGATAGTGTTGTGTCAGCGACGTCGGTAATTGGATTACAGTGGGGCGATGAAGCCAAGGGCAAAATTGTAGATTTACTCTCAGAGCAGCACGAAATCGTGGTGCGGTACCTGGGGGGGAATAACGCAGGTCACACTGTCAAATTTGATGGAAAGACTTATAAGCTCTCACTTTTACCGGCGGGAGTCCTGAATCCGAATGTCACCTCCGTGATTACGGGAGGGGTGGTCATCAATCCCAAGGCCTTCCTGCAGGAAATGGCGTCCATTGTCGAGCAGAATGGTCCGATTGCAGCCAGTCGGCTGCTGATCAGTGACCGGGCCCATGTGATTTTTCCCTATCATATGCAGGAAGAAGTGGTTTTCGAGCAGAGTCGCAAGGAAAAAGCGATCGGCACGACCATGCGGGGGATCGGGACCTGTTACCGCGATAAAGCGGGCAGAACCCACGCCATTCGGATGGGGGACATGGTTCGTCCGGAATTTTTCCGCAGCCGTCTGGAAGAAATCGTCCCCTACAAAAACAAGATTTTTCAGGCCCTCGATCCGGAAGCGGAGCCATTGGATGTCGATGCCATCTACGAAGAATATTCGGGTTATGCAGAGCAATTGAAGGATCATGTCGTCGACACCAATACGTATCTGTTAAACGCGGTCGCTGAGAAGAAAAAAATTCTGTTCGAAGGTGCCCAGGGAAGCCTGCTGGATATCGATCATGGAACGTTTCCCTATGTGACCTCTTCTAACAGTTCCGGTTGTGGAATTCACAATGGAAGTGGTGTCTCCGAACGCTATATCGATAAGATGATTGGAGTTGTGAAGGCCTATACCACACGGGTGGGGGGCGGCCCCTTCGTCACCGAACTGCATGATGAAATCGGCCAGCGCATCCGTGACGTGGGGAACGAATATGGTACGGTCACCGGTCGGCCTCGACGCTGCGGCTGGTTCGATGCCGTCGCGACCCGTTATGGTGCCAACATCAGTGGCGTGGACTGCATTGCCGTTATGCTGCTGGATGTCTTGAGTGGTATGGATGAACTGAAGATCTGCGAAGCCTATGACGTGAATGGCAAGCAGGTCATTGACTTCCCCAGTCATATTCTCGATCTGGAACAGGCCAAGCCCGTATACCGTACCATTGCGGGCTGGAAAGAAGACATCACCGGCATTCGTAAGATGGAAGATCTGCCGGAAAATGCGATTGCTTATATCAAGGCGATTGAGGAAATCATCGGCAAACCGGTAGAAATTGTTTCCGTCGGCCCGGACCGTGAGCAGACGATTCTGTTGAAGTAAGCTCCCGTTTTTTCTCAGCTGTTGTTGTTCTATGGGCGTCCCTCATTTTCAGAACTGATGAGGCGGGTTGCTTATTTTGTACCGATCGCTGCAACTGTGACCTCCTGCTCGCTGCGCTCGTACCGGATTACATCCGGTAGCACCCGATGTTCAAGCACATCAAATATATTTGGGTGACCCTGGATGCAATCCGGGGTTGTCGTAGACAACAGGAGGTGGCAGTGTTGGTGATGCCTGGTGAGAGATCGCCCCTCATTTTCTGAAATGAAGTGGTATGCAGCATTGCCTTGTACCGATCGCTGTAGCTGCGACCTCCTGCTCGCTGCGCTCGTACCGGATTGCATCCGGTACCACCCCGTACTCGCTGGAATCAATCTTTTGCGGGTGAAACTATGAAAGAAGCTCGAACCGGTGGTGATAACAGGACTCGTGGCGGCGGTGTCTGTCGGATCTGATGGTTTATCCCTGCATCGTACTGAGCACCGGTGATTGATATTCAGCTGGGCGTGCTGCTGCGTTTCAGTAATATTGGTCGGGTGACTGTTCGCATTCTCTGATGTCGGGCTGACAGCAGTCGTCAAATTCGTCGGCGCTCGCGGTTCAGACTGTGTCCAGTTCTAATACAACGTCTCCAAAGCACTTTGGACCGGGTAGATTGGATTGAGGGATGCTATGGTTGAATGTGATGCGCTCTGTGCTGTATCCAGTTTTACTACAACGTCTCCAGGGCACTTTGGACCGGGTAGATTAGATTGAGAAACGCAACGCCTGAATGTATTGCACTCAAGATTGCGGAAATGCAGGCGATACGATTAATCATTTTTTATGCATCGTCCATTCTGCCCTGATTCAGGGCGGGGAGTCCGGACATGCGGTTCGGGAGGGAGTTGTTCATGATTCATAATGCTTACTCTGTCAGTGAAATTCTGAAGAAGAGGATGCCGATTTGCATTCCGATGATCTGTGATCTTCGCGAAGGGCGTGACGCTGTCAAGAGGATTCAAAAACAAACGGGGTGGCGATACGGGTTGACAGGGAACCGATGTGCGGCGGTGCTGAGGCGGTACCGGGACGAAGCTTTGCGATGTGTGGCGACCCGCAGGATAACATCTCGAACGGGTGCGGTTTCAGGCAGTGAAGATCTGGAAAAAACAGGCTCATTTGTCATGAAGATCAAGAACAGGTGGCCCGTGTTTCAGTGCACTGTAAACTGGGCACGCGCGCGACTCAGAATAGCGCTTAT
>NZ_CAXAVM010000272.1:0-7698 GCF_963972345.1 uncultured Gimesia sp.
GCATTATAAAAGAAACGCCCCACTCCCCGCAGATGAAAATCCCGAACCAGTATAGAAGGTGCACCTTTTACACGCCCCGGCTAATCTGAAAGAAATAAAGGGGTAGCCCCGGATGCAATCCGGGGTGAGCGCAGCGAACAGGAAACTGTCAGAGCAAACGTACAATTCAGAGCCACACATCCTACCTGCCTCGCCGTAGGGGCTGTCCCATGTGTCAGCCCGCCTGGCGAGGTTCAACCCGGCATCACGCCCAATGGGAACAGATAAGACACCCCCATCAGAATTTTCCACCACGAAAAAACCAAAACCTACCCTTAGAAAGAAGAGGTAAGAAAAATGGGGAAGCCCGAATGCAATTCGGGCCGAGCGCAGCGAGCAGGAGGTCGCAGCTCACGCAAGTTTTCCCGATACCGGCTTCCATACCGGCTAGATTTGCCCGACAGTGCTTAAAACCAAGGCTTCCTCTCAGATGAACATCCCGCACTATCCCCCCCGATCTCTCACCACATTTTCCACTGAAGCCTACGAACCGCTGATACAATCAGTTATCATAAACCACCAGAGCGACATTAATTCACACACCTTTACCCGTCACACTTAGACTACAGAAAAACAGAACCAGACGATGAATCAATTCCTTTCAGCCTGTTGGCTCACCCTCACTCTTGTTTCGGCATTTCCCGTTTCTGCTGCGAATCCAGAACCCACGGACACTCCGCAGCGACTCTACGATGAAGGCGTTCCGGAGACCGGTTTCCTGACACTCAAGACAGACAACTACACCCTCCCCCTCGACGCCGCCAGCGGCTGGACCATCGATAAAATGCTCTATGACGACTACGAATTCGGTCTCAACAACGGCCAGTATGGCACCGTCTTACGCCCCAAAGGCCAACAGTGGTGGGGCACCGGACACAAGGAAGGAGGCCGGGAAGTCGTGCATCGTCTGCAACTGATCGTCGACGGGAAAGAGACCCCCATCACGAAAACCAGCGAGACGATCACCGGCAAACGGATCGAGTTCATCAAGGAATCCACGATCTGGAAATTCAAAGTCCGGGCCGAGATCATCCTGACCAACTCAGAGATTTTTGAACGCACCCAAATGGAAGCCCTGGAAGACGTCGATCTGGACCTGCTCTATTATTTCATGCACAGCTTCCCGCCCACATCCACAAAGTGGATGGTCCAGCTCCCCGACGGCACCATCGAAACCGGTCCGCTCGCCCACTCAAAGAAGATGGCGGTCAACAAAGACACAACCTGGGTCGCGCAATTCAACCCGGAGCAGCAGCTCAGTTCGCTCTGCTACACGCCCCGCGTGATCGCCGGCAACCAGAGTGCCAGCATGATCTGGGACCTCGACCGCTACCACAAATACTACCTCCGCCACAACAACGGCCAGTCCTTCAAAAAAGGCGATCAACTCGACTTCACCGTCATCGTCAAAGCCATCCCTAAAGAAACCGGCAACTGGCAAGCCACGAAAAAAGCAGCCGAGAGTTTGATGAAACAGTTTCCCGCTGAGAAACAAACTAGTGAAGAATGAAACCATTCAAGTTGCTGAAGATTTTTTGGTTCCCGGTAGCAATTTACCATATAATATACTATCCAAGTACAAATTAACGATTTTTGACAAACATTTTAACTTTGCAGTATTAACCTATGCTTGACCAAGTAATAGAACCAGAAAAAGATTATGTTGCCAAACTTGCAAATAAGTATAAAAAACAATGGCAGAACATAACCAAAGCACGAACAGATGCGATTGAAGTAAAGAAAATCCTTTATGAGAACTTGAAATATTTTACATCTGAGGATGTTGATGTTGTGGTATTTGGTTCCCTCGCTCGTCAAGAATGGACGACTGGTAGCGATGTAGACTGGACGATGCTAATTGATGGGCAAGCTAATTTGGAACACAAGCCAATCGCTAGAAAGATTGCTCAAGTCCTGGGTGAACTGGAGTTCAAAGGAAAGCCATTAAAACACCCTGGTAGTGAAGGCATCTTTGGGAATATGTCTTTTAGCCATGAGATTGTTCATCATATCGGAGGTCAGTCTGACACAAACCGAAATATGACACAGCGGATATTATTACTACTGGAAGCAACTTCGTTGCGAAGTTTTATAATAAATGAGGATGGTTCTTGCGAACGTACTATTAGACAAATCTTAAATCGCTATCTGGAGGGGGATTCTAATTTTCATCCCCAGTCAAATGATGAGTCCCGTATTCCCAGATTTCTACTAAATGATATTGTGCGTTTTTGGAGAACGATGTGTGTAGACTTTGCCTATAAAGACTGGGAACAAGCAGGCAAAAAATGGGCCTTACGAAATATTAAGTTAAGAACATCACGAAAATTACTGTTTGTAGCTGGTATGCTCACAGTTTTTAGCTGCTTTAAAAATGAATCACTCAAGAGGGATGGTGACTACATATTAAAACTGCAAGATCACTTGTTGAATTTCGTACATTCAACCCCGCTTAATATAATTGTGTGGACCCTACAAAGAATCAAGCGTGAGAAAGATTGTGTAAAACTACTTGACATCTACGAGCAGTTTCTTGCATGCATGAACAAGGAACCATTACGCCAACACTTAGAATCGCTTAATCAGGAAGACGTTTATGTCGATAAGGATTTTTTGGAGTGCCGAGAGATTAGCCATCAATTGCAAGTTGTATTACAAGACATATGTTTTAAAGAAGTGTCTCTCCTGAGAGAGTTTACTTGTGAATATGGAGTTTTCTAATATGAAAATCGGATTTTCGACAGGAAGTATTGCACTAGATGATGTGTGTCGAGGAATTGACATCGCCATTCATGATCATACAAACGCAATTGAACTTTCAGCTTTGCGTGAACAGGAACTGGATCCTCTTTTGAATCTAATTGGGAAAATCCGAAATAGGTTAAGCATTTTTGAATACATTTCATTCCACGCCCCAAGTAAGCGAGAAATGTTTTCTGAAGAATTGCTCGTATCTAAATTGAAAAAGGTGGCAGATCTTAACTGGGCAATTATAGTACACCCCGATCTCATTGAGAATTTCGAACTATGGAGAACACTAGGTAGAGCCGTTTGTATTGAGAACATGGACAAACGCAAAACTACTGGCCGTACTGCGGCGCAACTCAAATACCTTTTTGACCAGTTGCCCGAGGCAACATTCTGTTTTGATATAGGCCATGCACGGCAGATTGATCCAACTATGCTGGAAGCAGAAACAATGTTGCGGGACTTCCACTACCGTCTGCGACAAGTACATATGAGCTATGTTAACTCTCAAAGTCATCATGAACGGCTTAATTATGAGTGTATCTTGGCATATCAACGTGTTACACAATGGATAGATAATTCGATTCCGATCATTCTGGAAACTCCCGTGAATCAAAATGAAATCGATGAAGAAATTTCTTTAGCAAAGAAAGTATTTGAGTTCGTTCATATTAATCATGAAGATGATCTAACCCCAAAACAACATCAAGTGAGCATCCACCGCTCCGAGGGCTAAGGATTTTTAAGGGCCCAGGTCTCTTATATATCAAACCCTGCCCCGTTATATAACATCCATCTGACAACCAGGCGTTGCAACTAACCCGACTGGCCGTAATAAAAAAGTAATTTCAATGCGCTTACAGGGAAAAATCACGCGCTGGGATGATGAAAAGGGCTTTGGCTTTATCTCATCGCAGGACGACGAGAATACGGTCTTTGTTCACATCAGTGCCTTCTCCCATACTGCGCGGCGGCCGGAAGCAGGCGATCCTGTTTCTTACGAAACGGCCCACGAAGAGAACGGTAAAACAAGAGCGGAGAAAGTCCGTTTTGCAGATCAGTCCGTTGGCAAACGTCTGCGTAGCGCCCCCGCGGTTTCATTTACGGTAATGTTTGTCGGTTTTTTATTGGTCTCGGTCTATTTCAACCGCATCTCCTGGCTGGTGCTGATTGTATACTTTGTCGCAAGCTGTATTACATTTTTCGCATACGCCTGGGATAAATCCGCGGCACAACGGGGAAAGTGGCGAACAGCAGAATCGACTTTGCACTTCATGGCACTGGCTGGTGGCTGGCCCGGTGCTCTGGCAGCACAACGCCTTCTGCGACATAAATCCAGCAAGCATAATTTCTTACTTGTGTATTGGATTACCGTATTCCTGAACGTGGCGGTCGTTGGTTATTTAGTCTGGAGTGGTGATGCAGGCTTTCTCAATCAACTTATAAATGCGTTCTGGCAGAATGCGAGTCACGCGGTTAACTAAAAAGCTAAAGAGGGCTTAAAAGGGTCAGGACTCTTATTTATTGAGTCCTGACCCCTTATTTTCACCTCACTTCGGTGCGGGCAGGGCGTAAGCCGCACATTCGGCGAAGAAGAAGGTCGCCATGTTGAGTTTGGAATAATCGTAATGATTGATGGCGGCTTCAATGCTGTCACGGTGGGAGCCATCATCGGCAAGGGCGACGGCTGCCGCCGCGAGCGGGTTTTGCATCCAGACCTGCTCGTACGACTTGCGTTTGCCGCGTTTGTCTTTGTCGCCTGTACGGGCCAGCCGCTCGGCATCGGCCTGCGTTTTCTGCGGGAACCACGTGGTATAGACGGCCCGCCAGTCAGCATTGCCGAAGACTTTCGTGTCCTGGTTGTCGAACTTCTGATACGCTTTGAGGGATTCGAGCGCCTGCGCTGCATTCAATTTCAAACCGGTGCGATAGAGAGTGCGCAGCTTGTCGTCCGTTTCCAGCGCGACGAGTTGTGCCAGCGAAGCCTGGGAGCCGACGTAGATCCAGAGCTGGTGTGTGTCGATGTGGCGAATGGCAGTGCGGTCTCTGGCATAACCTTCCGCGCAGATTTCAGCCCGTGATATTATTGCATGTTCGGGAATCCCCGCTTGTGCTGCCTGGTAGCGATCCAGCCAGATCTGCTCGCCGGTCACGTCATACATGGCCCGCAACAGGTACAGATAGCGGACGGCATCGCGAAACAGGTGCCCTGTGTACCCGCCACGAAACTGGCCTTTGAAGGCACCATCGGCAGGACAGCGCCAGCCGGTGGACTCCAGCACATTCGCGACGGTTTTCATTTTCGCGATAATCTCCCGCCGTTCGTCGGCAGCGGGCAGATCGCTCATCACATAGGCATGCAGTCCATAAAACCAGGGATGCGTCTGATCGTCTGAGCCAAGTGGATAATGGCAGACGCCGTCCGTACCCACGCCGCGCACGATCATGCCCGGCACATCTGAGACCGACGCACATTTCATCAGCCCGGCTGCCAGCCGCCGCGCCTGTTCTTTGTCGACCGGATCGCCCGTACGTCGAGCCCGCTCGCAAATCGCAGGCAGGTACAGACCCGTAAACATGGGCCCGTCCTCAATGGGACTCCACCAGCCAATGGCGTTCGGCTTGCCCAGCCGACAGTCTTCCGGCGTCGGCAGATCCCCCGCAAAGTCATGAATGATGCCGTACGAATCAACGAACCGCCCCCACAATTCCGCATGCGCCTGCTCCACGCCACTGAGAGCGAGTTGCGTAACAGGCTCATCGGCAGAGACTGCAGATAGTGGAGTCAGTAACAATGCGAGGAGCAGTGTGCAGGAGCGGTTTACACAATTCCTTGACCGGTTCATTGGAGAACTTTCATTAGAGTGCGGTAATTATATAGTAGGTGTTTTCTGTAATGAAATAACTTATGATAGATTAATCTTACACGTTGACACCATTTCTCACATTGTAAAATCCCTGGTTATTCTGCAAGGAAATTCATTGCATACAGAAAATAAATTATACAGATCAATTTGCTCCAGGCTCATCAGTCAGCCACGGAATCGACATGATGCTGCAGACCTGAGCTGTGATATTATGCAGTATCTTTATGACTACGGCGACAATGAAGAGACTGCTCAGGAACTCCGCAATGGTTTTTTGAATTATATCGAAGTGCATAATTTTCAAGATGTGTTACAGCGGCGAATCGAGTATGCAATTAAACTCGCCAGTGCAGAACGTGACTTGCTCTACGAAGAAATGCTCAAGCTGTTCTATCTTTGTGATGAAATTGAATCATTGATGGCACTGGGCTTAGAAGTCACACAATCTGAAAAGAATTCGCTTAACCAGGCACTGAAAGAAAGGTTTGTGAAAGAACGCAGATCTGCCAGGATCATAGCAAATCAAAACTGTGAACCGTGGAATTCTCAGTGGTGGTGGTATAAGGATTTTCGAAAAGAGTAGGTGATGAATCAGTAATCGGTGTCCGCCCCCTTTAATCTCCTCCGGAAACACAATGGCATGACCCAGGGAGAGTACAAACGCCTCAACTGGTAAGCATAGCTCCGCTATCCTGCTTAAAAAAGTGCCAGCACCGCTACCAGCAGCAGCGTGTCCACAGTGCTGTTGACACATTTTTTATCTAGCACTGAAATACTTACTCATTCAGGAATGACGTATACCAGGTGCCGGAAGTGACACCTGGTATATTGTATCATTTTAGTGAGGAGCTGCTATGGGCCGTCCTGTTGGAATCGCATCAATGATCGCTGTATCGATGCGGTTCGTTGGCCAGCGAAAATTATACCGATCCATCACAGCAGGTGAAGGAACATATCGCTTGGTTCCTCCATCAATTAAATAGACTTCAGCGCGCCCTTTTCCCTGGGCAAGAATCGCACCATCCGTAATTTGTGTACCGGTCTGAATCTCATCAATGTCGATGTCTTGGATGTAGGACCAGTCGCGAAACAGATTATCAAAAGTAGGTGGATTTGGAATATGACGCTTGCATCCTTCATCAATTAAATAAATTGCCGGATTTCCTGGCAATTGCATGCGTAAACCATTCAGGTCATTTCTCACATCGGCCATCAATGTACTCCTTCTGATTTTAATATTAGCTCAGAAACGCAGTTCGAACACCGAACGCATCAAAAGTTGCAGGCAATACAACATACATCGGGGTAACATTGGAAAAAGTTAATAACACATTTTTGGTTAAGCCTTCATAATTCGGCAGGCCCATTTTTTTCTTTTCCCGCTTCAGAAACACGTTGCCCCGACAGCGTATATTCGTCTCGCTATTTGAGAACCGTAATACTGAAAACTCCCTGATCAAAAAAGAATAAAATATTAGGCTTAACCTTCTCGGCACTTATTACCAAACCCTGACACCACAACCGACAGTGCCATTCCTGTCAGGAAACTTTTTGCAGATTTACTCACAATTCAAGTTAGTATTAGTGCTTTTCGTAGTCGATAAATAACAATTCCCTTCATGTGATTAATCGTCTTCCGGATCTTCCGTCGCAGGTTCAGGGAGCCAGAAACAGGCAATTGAACCGATGAGATAAACCGCCAGCACGACGCAGGCGGCGGCGAGTGCCGTTGACTTGTTGGGCATGAGCGGGGTAAGTGATGTTGTCGCCAGGGCAGCCGACGTCCCGATCATGCGGCCGCCGATGTTCGCGGCAAAACTTTCGCCCGTTCCCCTGAGATGCAGCGGATAAACGCGCGGCAAATAGTTTCCCCAGAAACTGAACTGCGCGATCGTCAGCATCCCGGCAAAGAAAATCCCCCACTTGAGCAGGTCGAGATTATCGCGGGCCGGATAAAAGTAGACGAGCGGAATCAAAATCAGCCCCGGAATCTGGAACAGTCGCATCAATCCACGACGGCTGATGATCCAGATGGCACAGATCG
>NZ_CAXAVM010000273.1:0-7648 GCF_963972345.1 uncultured Gimesia sp.
GAGTACGCTGCCTGGTCACTATGATGCATTGATTTCTTCGGAGTAGTTCCGTTCTCCGCTTGTCACTTTCTCTACTGAATCCTGGATATAGCTGGCAAGCATTTCGACGAGCTTTCTGCGGTCGATGGGCTTGGCGAGATAGTCATCGCAGCCGGCATCCAGGCATTTCTGGCGGTCGCCGCTCATGGCATGGGCGGTTAACGCGATGATCGGGCCCCGGTAGTCGGCTTCTCTCAGTTTTTTTGTCGCCTGGTAACCATCCAGTACGGGCATCTGCATGTCCATCAGAATGGCGTCAAAAGGCTCACCGGCTGCCATGGCAGCGGTTGCCAGTTCGAGGGAAATCTGGCCGTTTTCTGCAATCACGGTTTCAGCGCCCGATTTATGCAGGATGAAACTGATCAGTTTCTGATTATCGGGGCCGTCCTCGGTTAACAGGAAGCGATAGTTTTTCAGAGGCAGACTATCGAATATTTCGGTCTGGTGCGATTCCGTTTCAGAAACAATCCGGATGGGACGGGCATCGATCAAAGCCACATTTTCCAATGATCCCGTTTCGATCGAGATCGAAAACGTACTCCCCTTTCCGGGTTCACTGGTCACGGTAATTTCGCCGCCCAGCAGTTCTGTCAGACGTTTACTGATGGTCAGACCCAGTCCGGTACCACCAAACTTCCGTGTCATCGAACCATCGGCCTGGGTGAACGGTTTGAACAGGGAGTCAATATTTGCCTTATCGATTCCAATGCCGGAATCGATGACATCAAATTGCAACCGGGCAGGTTGCTCCGGCTGCTCGATCAGGCGGGTGACGACAGTGACTGAACCGGTTTCTGTGAATTTGATCGCGTTGCCGATCATGTTGATCAGAATCTGTCGTAAACGTGTAGGGTCTGAAGAAATCGTTTCCGGGATGGGGCCGTCGATCAGGAAATTGAGAGGCAGTCCCTTGGAGATCGCACGCACATTCATCAGCGAATAAATATTGTTGAGCAGCGCATGCGGAGAACAGGGAACGTGTTCCACTTCCATTTTCTCCGCTTCGATTTTGGAAAGGTCCAGAATGTCATTGATGAGCCTGATCAGATACTGGCCGTTTTCTTTAATCGTGCGGGCGGCTTCGATGTTTGTCGGCTGGCTGACCCCATCCAGTAGAATATCATTGAAGCCGAGAATGGCATTCATGGGGGTACGGATTTCGTGGCTCATATTTGCCAGGAAGGCACTCTTGGCCCGGTTGGCTGCTTCGGCTGCTTCTTTGGCATGAATCAGATCACGCTCGGCCTGTTTACGCGAAGTGATATCCGTTCCATACAGATTGACATACCGTTCTTTGATGATCGGGATGATGTTCAATGAGTAGCAGTGCTCCCCGGTCTCCAGTTCGATTTCAATTGATTCGTTGGAGTTCAATACCTGCTGACAGGTGGTGTAGATTTTCTGCGGTAACGAACTGCCCACCTGCGCTTCCCAGTATTCCAGCAGCTCCCGACTGGATGAATTGGCATAAATCAGGGTTCCTTCTGCCGAGGCGCGCATCACGGGGTTGCAGTCTTCATCCGGAAAACGCGACAGTCGTTCAATTTCCCTGGCTGTCCGCTGCTGTTCGGTGATATCCAGGATTACGGCAACAAACACCTGCCTGTTACCCAGGTAGGAAGTTTCGACATGCACTTCAATCGGGTATTCGGAACCATCTTTACGGCGATGGATGCCTGTGACTTCCACGTAACTTTGCAGACCCTGTTTGAGTGGTGTCAGCAGTTGATCCAGGGCATGGTATTCCAGGTTGGTGTTGAGTTCTACCGGCGTCAGTTTCTGGAGTTCTTCAAGGTTATAGCCGATGTTGAGCCGGGCACCCCGGTTGGCGTGGATGAACTGATATGTTTCTGCATCCAAAATATAGATTTCGTTGTGTGACTGGTCCAGAATTTTACCGAAGGCACTGAGCTGCTCAGCTTTTTCATTTGCCGCCCGCAGTTCGATGGCCTGTTGTTTGAACTCCTCTGTCCGCAGCTCAAGGACGTCATTTTTCTCGGAGATCATCCGGTTTGCAGAATGCAGTTCGTGAGTCCGCTTCTGTACTTCCGATTCCACAAAGGCTTTTGTCTCTTCCAGCACGGCACGATGTCTTGCCATGGATTTCATCTCGCGTACATTCTGCTGAATGGCGATCATCAGGAACAGCACTTCAAACACAACCCACGCGCCGTGTTCCACAATCCGCCAGGGACTGGCCGTGAGTACGCCAAAGACGGCCTGCGGATAAAACAGACCAAAGATCGAATGGTCGAGGACCACAACGGTGGTCGCGGAGAGCAGGACGCGCCAGTCTCGATAGAACGCCAGAAACGCCAGCGATCCGAAAATATGGAAGTGTGTTTCAATCCGGCCGCCACTCAGGTGAATGAGCAGGGAGGAAGTCAGCATCTGACTGACGGCGATTACATGTCGCGTTAATGTGGTTCCGGGACGCAGGAGAGTCAGCAATACGGGAAACAGGGTAATCAGTCCGCCCAGCAGGCAGGCCGTCCAGACATGGAGGTGCGTTTCGCTATCAATACCGATCCAGGTGCGCGGGGTAATCCAGAAAGCAGCGGCCATCGCTGCCAGCCACTGCACCACCATCAGGCAGGCAAACAGACGATCGGTTCTGAGGTAGAGCTGATGCTGATTTTCCTGAAGCAGTTCCTGGGTTCGCTTCGCGATGGCAGGATGGTGGCCTTTTGTCAGAACGGATAACGACATTACAGTCCCTCCTGGTGGGAGACGGATTGCTCTCCCGACAATGGACATCCAAAGGTGAATGTTTCAGTTCGCTCTGCAGTTCCCTGCAGTAGAATCGATTCAATGGCCGATCGGCCGGCATTGTCACCGGTGTGTCCCCGCGATCCGGTAATTCCGCCGTGAAACAGCAGCTTGCCCTGGGTGTCATAAAGCAATGTGTATCCAGAGGTGGTCGCGTTAAACAGTTTGGCAGTGGAACCATCGAGGTCACTGAAAACCGAGACACCCGGAATGGCGGCAGCCGTTTTCCAGAGAGCCGTTTTTTCCCAGCCTTCGGGAAAAGCAGATGATTTGAAAAAGATAACCCGGGCATCAATCCGTTCCGGGCCGAGTCTCACAATCTTCGCCAGTTCATTCAGGCTGGCGGTGGTACAGGGACAGCGGGGATGCGCAAACATCACCAGCGTTGGTCGCATGGAATTGAATTTCATCTGACTGTTGTCGGGCCAGGCCGCAGCTGCCAGCGATGTTTCCCCCGGCGTTGCCTGGTGCTGCAGGAGTACAAACATTCCATATACCACGGCACCGAACCAGAAAAATGTCAATACAGGTACCACGAGAGGCCAGGTATTCCTGTGATGTGGAATTGAAAAAGGCTCTCCTGTCTGTTTCGGTGGTGACAGGTTGATACTGCTGACGTTCATATTCTCTTCTTAAACGGGAATGCAGAAAGATTCCGATTTCTGCAGGTGTAAAATGGAAAGTGACTGATATAAAATCATATTTTGCAATTTCCTGTGTGGTGGAAATTTCAATGCAATATATGATCCCATTGTCCAAATTAGTCTGCGTGGAATAGAGAGCCTTTATAACCGGCAAAAAACGATAAAAAGCAGGAGGGATTCCCATTCAGTTTTTCGACGGATTAGTGAGCAGATGGATCAGGTGGTGAAGCGTTGCGTGCAGGGAAAAAACGCATTTTTTCAGCCTGCAGGAGGGACTTACCGGCTGTCATCCTGAAGTGCAGGTTCGAAGAGGGAGCGCAGGTGTGTCTGGTGCCCCTCAATACACGGGCGGGGAGATCTGTTCGACGCTGACATTCATGCTCAGCAGATCGACCGGGTCGCCGAACTGGGTGTAGACGGCGACGTCTGCGGCATCGCGACCGTAGGCAATCGCCACCCGTCCCCCCTTCAGATTGTCCTGGGTCGGGTCGAAGGTATACCAGCGTCCGCCGACATAGGCTTCAAACCAGGCGTGCAGGTCCATCGGCTGCAGCGTTTCCAGGTATCCGACAACCAGTCGCGAGGGAATCGACAGCGCGCGACAGCAGGCGATTCCCAGGTGCGCCATATCACGGCAGACCGCCTGGGGCTTCTGATTGACTTCGCAGGCGCTGATGATTTCCTGCCCTTCGCCGGGCGCATATTTGATGTTTGTGCGAATGTATTCGACAATCTTCTGGCACTGATCGTAGCCGGGAGAGACTCCTTCTACGAGTGAAGAAGCCATCTGTGTGAAGCGATCTGATTCGCAGTAGCGGCTGGGCAGCAGGAAGGGCAGGGTTTCTTCAGGCAGCTGTTCGACGGGCATAAAGGGCGCACCGGGAGATGCATCCGAAGCGTCAGCGACTTGAATATCAAATGAAGTCTGCACCGAAAACGAGCCGGCAGGCGCCACAAGTCGCTGACAGAGATTCCCGAACGGATCGGTGAACTCAATCGCGGAGACACCGGGGTTCAGCACATATTGCTCGCGGCCCACCCATTGCTGACTTCCACTGCGGGGCCGCAGCATGAGCAGAAACGGTGTATTCACGGGGATGTTGAATTCGAGTAAGCACGAAGCATGCAGCCACATAAAGCACATTTTCAATCAGGGATTCCCACGTTTCCGATTCCGCGGGCAGGATTCAGAAACAGAACATTCGACGTCTCAAGCTGAGATCAGCAGCGAACTCAGATCGTCTGGAACGCATTATCCTCTACTGTGAGGTAAAAGATAGCCTCAATTTACTCTGCCAGACGTTTACAGACAAAATGACGGACACACTATCTCAGATCAGTTCGATGATCAATTCCCGGCGTTCGAGGATGTACCGGGGGCGGCCGCTATGATCCAGAAATGTGGTAGACGGGTCGATGCCCAGGTGGCGGTAGAGCATTGCCAGTACATTTTCGGGACGATACGGCGCGTCGACCGGCGAGCCGCCTTCCGCATCGGATGAGCCGATCACCTGGCCGGTTTTGATGTTGCCGCCCGCCAGCGCCACGCTCATCACACGTCCCCAGTGATCGCGGCCGGCGTTCTTGTTGAACTTCGGCGTCCGCCCGAATTCGCCCATCGCTACGACCATCACTTTTTTGTCGAGGCCCCGTGCATGCAGATCTTCCACGAGGGCCGCGAAGGCGCGGTCGTAGGGAATCGCTTTCTGCCGCATGCGTTTGACCAGGTCACGATGATCGTCCCAACTGGGGCCGGTCACCCGCACGGAAGCGACGGTCACACCATGTTCCACCAGGCGGCGGGCCAGCAGAATGTTCTGTCCAAAAGAGTTCCTGCCGTAACGGTCGCGCGTGGCTTCATCTTCCTGGGAAATGTCAAAGGCATTCCGCGCTGAATCCCCGGCGACCATCTCGAAGGCTTCGCGTGTGAATTGATCCATGGCATCACCGACGCCGTTGTTGTCGATAATTTCGCGGGTAGCGTCGAAGCTTTTCAAGAGGGCTTTGCGATCCTGCAGACGCTTTGAAGTCAATCCTCGCAACAGGGTCAGGTTGGGAACCTCGAAGTTTTTGGTGTCTGCATCGCGGGCGGTGATGAAGGGATTGTAACCTTTTCCCAGCCAGGCGGCACGACCAAAACGCATGTCGCGTGGCAGAGAGACGAAGGCGGGAATGCCCTGTTCGTTACTGCCGCGCACCCGGGAGGTAATACAGCCGATGCTCGGCATTTCGTTTTCATTACTCTGGCGATCACGCAGATAATACCCGGTTTGTGTCAGATGGCTGCTGGTGCGATGGCTGCCGGAATCGTGATGAATCGAGCGGATGACCGCCAGCTTATCCATCACCCGCGCCTGCTCTTTCATGAATTCACTGAACTGCACTCCCGGGACGGCCGTCTTGATGGGATTGAGCGGACCGCGGTATTCCGAGGGGGCATTGGGCTTGGGATCATAGGTTTCATGCTGCGCCGGACCGCCGGCCAGTTCCAGAAAGATGATCGCCGTATCCTGCCTTGCATGTCCTGCTTCCGCAGCCTGCGCCCGAAGGCGGAGAATATCGGGAAGAGAGACGCCCATCAGGCCGGTCAGACCTGCCTTGATGACGGACCGTCGTGAAACGCCATCACAAAATTCTGCAGTTCGCTGAGACATTCCTGCTCCTTTCCCTGGTGAGTCTGGTGGGATGGTTGCGGGGTTGGCATCATTGCCGGTAGGTGGGATGATTAAATATCTGCACTTGTGATTATATCGGAATAAGAAACATGCATCAACACTCGTTAATGTGTTGGGGCCGAATTTGCCTCCGAAAATGAGTCTGAAACCGCTTTAAGTCTGAAAGATTCGTTATCTTAACATCACCGACCGTGTTGATTTCCCGGCTATGTTTAGCCGTTTTTATCTTCACTGACACAGCGAACCAGCGTTGAGCTGATATTCACTTGACGGAGACCATCCTGAATCCATGCGAGTGTCGTTTTCGTCCCTCTCAAGTCATTTAACAAGGCCTTGGCATCCTGTAATGAAATCTGTCTGCGCTTTCTGAGTACTCGCAGCGCAGGCACAACATCGTTTTGATCGTCCAGTACTAATTGCCATTCACCTTCTTCCAGCAGAATCGCCGGTTTCAATTCTTCTGGCAGGTCACCCTGGCCATCAAATTCAATGGTCGAACCACAGGATTTGCAATTAGCGTAGCCCGACCAATACAACTCTCCCTTTATTAAATGTTGACGATAATTGACAATCTCCGTTGCGCCGCAACTGGAACAGATTTGTGTGTATTGAGCCATTGGTTAGTTATCCATACTGCCAATTCCATTAGCAATCTCAAACGAGATTCCCCTGCCTGCGTCAACTCCACCAGTTCCCCCGGCACCTGAATGCTCAGCAGATGATGCCGGCATATTTTGATATACCTTTGGATCACAAAACTATTTCTGAAAGTAAGGATGCAGATGATTATCGTCGATACAGCCAGTTCATTGTCCTGATTTACCCCAGTAGGATTTGTCTTCTTCAACCATTAATCATGCGGATTCACAATATTTCGCCAGTCCGGGTAGATCGGACGTGCCGAAGCGTTCGGGCCTCCTTTGACGGGCGGCGCGGGGGGAATATTCTTGAGGGTCTGCTGCAGCAACTGGCGGGACTGTTCTCCCAGTTTGCCTGCCTGACCGGTGGCGAGATTCTGGCTCTCGGTCAGATCCTGGGGCACATGGAAAAACCGTCCATCGTGGTACAGTTTGAAGTCGGCGGTTCGCACATATTGATCCCCGGTGAATCGTCCCCAGTAGGGCTGGTAGTGATTCAGTACCCAGGTGCGGGGTTGTCCTGTTTTCCCGTTTAACTGGGGCAAAAAGCTGCGGCCGTCGATGGGATCGTCTTTCCCGAGTTTGACATCCGCCATTGCGGCGAAGGTGGGGTAGAAGTCGGTGAAGTCGATCAGGTCATTCAGCACTGCTCCCTGTGGCGTGTGCCCTTTCCAGTACGCGACGAGCGGCACATGGGTGCCCATGTCGGTGGTCGAACCTTTGCCGCCATGAATGGTTCGACCATTCCATTGTGAGGTGATTTGCACGTTTGTGCCATTGTCGGCGGTAAACAGGATCAGCGTGTTGTCCAACTGGCCGACGTCCTCCACCTGTTTGACAATCTTGCCGACAATTTTATCGAGGTAATTGACCATCGCCACAA
>NZ_CAXAVM010000274.1:0-7610 GCF_963972345.1 uncultured Gimesia sp.
AGCATCTCCCCTGGCAACATGATACGCAGCAGATACATTATCAGCACTTTTATAAATCAAATGATTCTTAACACGACTCTCAAATGTCGTGGAAATTTCCCTGAGATTTTCGGGGTCTCTGATGAGTTGCCGATATTTGGTAACTAAACCAAGTAGCTCCGCATCTTGCTGAATCAGGGCTTCAAGCCGATCCCCCCACTCGTCCTGATTTTTAAATTGCCGAAATCCAGTAAAAGGAGTTGCTGCTTTTAAGACTGGCTGAGTTTCATACTTCACTGGCTTACCATCAACCAGGATACGACACCACGGCTTTTTGGTATTATACATCGCCCTTAGTGGAGCAGACACGGGAAAGGTTCGCGTAAGACTGTCAGGTTTGTCTGACGGATTATGCAGCGTATACGAAACGCGAAATGATGTGTTCAAATATTGTTGCGGAGTAAATTGTAGCTTAATATCAATGGCCCCCTGCTCAATTCGCACAGCAGACTCTTCTTTGTCCTGAAAGGCAAAAATGAGGGCAAGTGGCACCAAAAAGAAACACGAAATAAACAGGCTCACTAAAAAACGGAGAGCGTTCGTGCGCATCGTAGACCTCATGTCCCTATGAGGGAATTTGAGTGAGAGAGAACTGATTCGGACTTGTGCAATTGTATAGACCTCTTTCGCTTCGTCAAGTTCTTCTTGAAAGTCACATATCTCGACAAAGGACGCGGGTTGCCTTCCCGCATCCCATTCTTTTAAAGCGAGCTACAACTCGTCATAACCACTTCACTTCATAGGTGTTGCTAGAGCGCATCCACATTTAACCATAGCGTCTCCCGATCTATTATGCTCGGTCCAAATGGTCCTGGAGACGCTACAGTAAAACTGGACACAGTCTATGCCACTCTCAGGACTGCGGGTCGAACCCAAAGACGCGTAGCTCCTGGTCACAACGACAGGCCTTCGACATGCGAGCGGCCCACACGATAGCCTCCTCGCGCGAGTGTAGTTCGAGGACCGTGAAACCGCCATTGAGTGGAGGCGCCCACGAGTACCCGCCTGCGGCGAACGTGCCATCGGCGGAGACGAGCACCGGCGAGACCGCTTCGTCGATACCGCCGCCGAAGACATATACGCCGGCAGCTTTTGCTTCGTCGATTACCGCGTGTGCGTCGTGACCAACCGCTTCCAGTTCGTCATCGGGTACGACCATCGCTGCGCTTGGAAATGAAATCAGGTATTTCGCCATAGAACTCTTTCTTTAGAAATGGAAGACAGTCGTGCGCGAAGTTATTTGCTGAACGCCGCACTCGGCGGAAATTTGCGAGCGTCATCGAGTAATTTTTCGTAGCAGCGCCTTGTCAGGAGCCATTCAGCCACCCTTGTTCAACAGCATATTCTACCTTTGAAATAAACCAGCCATATATTTCGTGATTTTCATCCTCGATAAATTGATGCATTTTCAACACTTGATCCTTGTGTATTCCATTATCCTGCCATGATCGACCTTCGCTAGCGATGTTGTGAAGAAAGGGTAACAAGCGATCAATAACTTTTAAGAGCTTCGCTTCCTTGCTCTTTCCTGCCTCTTGCTCTTCCCAAAGTCCAATGATATTTCCAATTGGATTTCCTGGGTGCAAAGCTATTTTTACTACACATTTGCGTTCTTCAATATGCGCATCACTTCTATTGGTACTGTAAAGATAGGTGTCTCCCGCTTCGATTTCACCAAGATCATGGAGCAACGCAAGCTTGATTAACTTTGAAATGTCATAATCTTCCTGAGACAATTCTGCAAACGCCCAACAGGCCATAGCTAAATGCCATGAATGCTCAGCCGAATTTTCCACTCGTTCTCCACCGTTGATGTAGGAGCGGCGATTAATCGACTTCAAAGCATCTAATTGAAGTAAATATTCTGAAATCTTTGAGATTCTCTCGGACAATCCTGGCCTCCAAAACGGTTGGTTATCGCGGCGAGGGCTCGGGGAATTCAGATGAAGGCCCAGCGGACAACAGTCAGAGGCGGCGGGCCTGTATTCCCGTTAGCTCTGGTGACATGGAGTTTACCCCTTCATAAGATGCAAGCTCTCATATGACGGTTCATCACGAAATGAGGAAAATGTATCGTGCATACACATAAAGCTATCTGATAATTTTTCGATGTCAAGCACTATGCGAAGGATCAGGGATAGGCTGCTTCACTTCGAATGCATGGTGGTCACATCGACCTCCAGCAGTTCGCTGTTTGTCTTCCCACAGGAGATTGGACAATCCGCCAGAAGATCGCGGCTCGCGAAATTGCATGAGGTGTTCACGACCAAGGTACGAACGGCACTCTTGAGAAAGTCCTGTTGAGCAGGCTGATGAACAACCGAGTCACATCAAACCCTGTGCCGAAAACTTGTCGCAAGACGGTTTTGATTCCTGGCATGTGCCGAAAATTAACCGTTTTTCTGGAAAGCACAAATTAAAAAACCCTTCTTCACAGGAAGAAGGGTTTGATTAAATCAGCTGTTGTGTTTTCAGTTTATGCCAGAATGCCGTGGGCCACATGACCGGCGACATCCGTCAGGCGGAAATCACGACCTGCATAACGGTACGTCAGTTTTTCGTGGTCCATTCCCAGCAGGTGCAATATAGTGGCATGGAAATCGTGGATGTGCATTTTGTCTTTGGTGGCATAGTAGCCGAATTCATCGGTGGCGCCATATTGAATTCCGGATTTGACGCCTCCCCCGGCGAGCCACATGGTGAAACCTTCCGGGTTATGGTCGCGACCATTTTTTCCCTGTGCCGTGGGAGTCCGACCGAACTCGCCACCCCAGATGACCAGCGTATCTTTCAGCAGTCCCCGCTGCTTGAGATCCTTCAGCAGTCCGGCGATGGGCTTATCGACTTCTTTGGCGTTTTTACCATGCCCTTCGAGCAGGTTCCCGTGCTGATCCCACTGGACTTTCTGGTCACTGTGTGAGACCTGTATAAAGCGCACGCCCCGTTCTGCGAAACGACGTGCCATCAGGCACTGACGTCCGAAATCCGCAGTCTGCTCTTCATCAAGTCCATACATTTTCATGGTGGCTTCGGTTTCGCCGGAGATATCCTGGATCTCGGGCACTTCTTCCTGCATGCGGAACGCCAGTTCAAACGAACCGATGCGGTCATTCAAAATCTGGTTCGGTCCGGTCTCTGCCTGGTGCATGCGGTTCAATTCATTCAGGAAATCGACCTGTTTACGTTGCACCTTGCGTGAGAGAAAATCATTTTTGATATATTCAATCTGAGCCTGTTTGGCGGCGACAGCGGCATTCCCGAGTGGCGTCCCCTGGTAAGGAGCCGGCAGAAATGCGGAGCTCCAGTTTTTCACACCGCCGTGTGCCAGTGTGGGGCAGATGGTGATGAAGCCGGGCAGGTTCCGGTTTTCGGTCCCCAGCCCATAAGTCACCCACGACCCCATACTCGGTCGCACGAAGGCATCGCTACCTGTATGCAGCTTGAGTAACGCGCCCCCGTGGGCCGCGTTCGTTCCATGCAACGAGTTAATGATACAGAGATCATCCACGCATTCCGCTACATTCGGGAACAGTTCGCTGACATGAATTCCACTCTCGCCGTACTGCTTGAACTTCCAGGGTGATTTTAACAGATTACCGGTCGGTGCGAACTGTACCCGTGGTTTATCGAAGGGGAGCGGCTTACCATCATATTTCTGAAGTTGCGGTTTGTAATCGAATGTGTCCATGTGGGAGGGGCCCCCCTTCATGAACAGAAAGATCACGCGTTTGGCGCGCGGCGTGAAATGAGGCTCTTTCGGCGCCAGCGGATCTTTCGATTTCGCAGCCTGTGCTTCCTCGTTCAGCATGGAGAGTAAGGCGAGGTTTCCGAAACCGACGGCTGATTTCTTCAGCAGTTCACGACGGGAATATAATGATTGAGGTAGGATACTCATAACGTGTCTCGATTGCTTATTGAACAGTTTCAAGTTGATTCTGGTTTTGACATCCTGTCTGCCTGAGCCTGTTTACCTGAGATAGATAAATTCACTCGATGCAAAAATGGACTGACAGAGCACCTGCCAGGAGCGGGTGATCCGTTTCTGGGAATCAGCCTCTTCTGCCTGCAGATCTTTTTCCAGTTCTTCCAGAAAGTGCAGTGACTTGCTGACTTCCATCTCGCCAGCCTCTCGCCCATAGGATTTCAGGAACAACTCCTGAATCTTCTGTTCGGGCGATAACGCCGTCTTGTGTAATATCGTTTCCGCCATCCGGTGGGATGCTTCTTCCACCAGTTCACTGTTCAACAGGAACAGCGCCTGGGGGGCCACGGTCGTCGAGGCACGATCACCGTTTAATACACTGGCATCGGCATAATCGAACAGCATAAACATTCCATACAGATGATTACGAATCACGGGCAGATAAATGGAACGCCGATTGAAGTCATAAGTCACTCCGTCTTTGGATTCGTGATTGAAGACAAACTCACGGTTTCCCACATTGAGCAGTGAGCCACCCAGAGCGGGATCCAGACCATCACTGACGGCCAGAATGGAATCACGTATTGATTCCGCGTCCAGACGCCTGAGATCAACCCGCCACATCAGTTTATTACTCGGATCAACGGCTGCAGCCTGGGAATTAAATTCGCTGCTCATCTGCCAGGTGTTCGACAGCAGGATCGTACGATGCAGCTGCTTTAGGGACCAGTTTTCTTCCATCAGCTTGACGGACAGCCAGTCCAGCAGAGGTTGATTGGTCGGTTTGGCTCCCAGTTTTCCGAAGTTATCGGGAGTCGCAACAATGCCCTTGCCAAAGGGCCAGCGCCAGACCCGGTTTGCAATGACGCGTGATGTTAATGGATGCTGTCTGTCGGTCAGCCATTCGGCAAGTTTCAGACGGCCGCTCTGTTCTTCAGGGAACGGCTTCTGGGGCTGCTGACTCAGGACCACCGGTACGTGTCGGGGCACGGTTTCCCCCAGTGTCAGGTGACTGCCACGAATATGAATAGGAACGTCTATGGTCTCCCGTTCGGCTGCTCCCATTGCTGTGGGAACTTCAGGCCGTTCTTTTTTCAGTGATGCAACCTGGTCGCGCAGCGCTTTCAATTTTGCCTGGACCTCTTTGGAATAAGAGGGTTCCGGCTTCTCGGGCAGTTTAAATTCTTTGCCCCCCTCTGTCTGGAGCCGTTCATTTTCTGATTTGACCAGCGCGGCAATTTGATCTTCTTCTGCCTTGATCTTCTGATCCCAGTCTGCCTGTGCTTTCAGTTCCGCTTCTGTCGCGAGCGAGTTTTCGTTCCAGCGGCCAATTGTCTTGTAACTCTCCATGATTTTGGTGCTTTTCAAGATCCCCGCCAGACCATAATAATCGTTCGCTGAAATCGGATCGAATTTGTGATCATGGCAACGGGCACAGCCGAGTGTCATGCCCATCAGCGAGACGCCAATAGTATTGATCTGTTCGTCGATGATGTCCATTTCCATTTTGGTTTTATCGACTTCGGCTAGAACTTTCGGACCTAATAACAGGAAACCGGTGGCTGTCAAACGCTCATTGCGTTCGACAACATCTTTCGCTGGCTCCAGCAAATCACCGGCGAGTTGCTCTTTGAGGAATAGATCGTAGGGCTTGTCTTTATTCAACGCATTCACGACATAGTCGCGATATTTCCATGCGGTCCCATACGCCACATTCTCGTCCAGGCCATTGGAGTCGGCATAACGGGCGACATCCAGCCAGTGGCGGCCCCAGTGTTCGCCGTAATGGGGAGAGGCCAGCAGGCGATCCACCACTTTTTCAAAGGCGTCGGGAGAAGAATCGTTGAGAAAGTTTTCGATTTCCCGGGTAGTCGGAGGCAGGCCGGTCAGATCAAAGGTGGTCCGTCGAATCAGCGTGCGTTTGTCTGCAGGACGGGCAGGCGTCAATCCAGCCTGCTCCAGTCCCTGCAGGATGAACTGGTCGATCGGATTTTTGACCCATGACTTCTGTTTGACTTCAGGCAGATTCGGTTTTTTGACCGGCTGGAACGACCAGAACTCACGTTCTTTTTCCAGGTCATATTTTCCTTCGTTACTGGGTGCACGCAGCAGACTTAAATCGGCATTGGGATAAGGGGCACCCATTTTGACCCAGTTGGTCAGGTCTTCAATTTCCTCTTTGCTCATTTTTTCGTCGGGAGGCATCTGCAGATCGTTGGACTGATAATTGACCGCGGTGATCAGCAGGCTCTGCTCCGGCTTGCCGGGAACGATCAGCGAACCCGCTTTGCCTCCCTGCGCGATGCCTTTGAATGTATCAACGCGCAAATCCGATTCCTGGGTATCTTCACCATGGCAGTCATAGCAGTGCTTGATCAGCAGAGGACGGATTTTCGCTTCAAAAAACTGGATCTGTTGCTGACTGGGTTCTTTCTCGGCTGCCTGGAGTGGAGAAAGACTCACTACAGCGAGGGCGATTAATATTCCGCATGAACCCTGTGTTACGAAAGTACAGAAACAATCTCGTAAACGAGCAGACATCTTCATGATTTTTCCCAGCAGTTTAGGTAGGAACCACAAATTGATGAGTGGAGCGAGAGTCTCTCACACCCATTATGAGCGGCTGTTGAGTGTAGGTAAGAACTTTTGAAGAATGAGCTTATGTCTTACCTCTATTATAGGATCTCTGGTTCATAAGTCAGCAAAAATACTGACTTAAAACAATTTCTCAGCGACTTTTTACACGTCTGGCAGCCATAAACCGCCTAATTTCCAACAAAACTCTTCGCGAGTGCATGATTTAATTCACTCAGAAAAGTCTCTACATTTTCCATCGTATTATAACCATGCAGGGCCACGCGGATGCGTCCGGCGTGGTACATGGGGTGAATTTGTTTACTGTGTAAGTGCTGATAAATGCGTTCCGCTTCAGGGTGACGAAACGCAATAATGCCTCCCAGATGCCCGGTATCGCGGGGGGAAATCAATTCCACCGATGTCTCTTTCAGACCTTCCAGACAGGCCTCGACCAAGGGAGTGGCAGCGCGGTTGATCTCTTCTATGCCGGCAGAAGTAATGTAATCCAGGGCAGCTCTAATGGCATAGACGGCAGGGTAATTGGGCATGCCGACGGTAAAGCTGGCTGCCCCGGGCAGGCTTTCGGCTCCTTCAAAACGCTGATCGCCAAAGGCGTCTTTCAAGTTAAACCAGCCTCCAGCAGGAACCGTCCATTCCCGGGCTTTGGCAGTGGGAACGCCGACCAGTCCGCCGCCATGAGAAGCGAGAATCCATTTGTGCGTACTGCTGACGATTAAATCAATGTCCGTCAGATCCAGTGGAATGCGGCCCAGAGCCTGAGTTACGTCCAGTGCGATCAGGGCTGACGAGTGCGCACGGATGGTCTGAATCACGTCCTGCAGCGGTATTTTATAACCATTGAAAAAGCTGACCAGTGAAATACTGACAACCCGGGTTTTGTCACTCAGCAGCGACTGCAGATCTTCCAGATGCAGTTCCCAGTCGCGAGACTTCCAGACCTTCACGGTCGCCGGACAGCTCTGCTGCAGTCCATAGGTATAACTGGCGGGAAAATCCAGATCACTGACGATAATCTCATCACCGGTTTTGAGCTGCAGCGCCTGGTAAGCCA
>NZ_CAXAVM010000275.1:0-7587 GCF_963972345.1 uncultured Gimesia sp.
TGGGTTGTAGACATTTTCAAACGTTACCTTCGGCATTCGGTAAGGAATCAGCAGCAGAGAGAGATTGCTCTGACGATCTGTTTTTATTTAACTGGTGCAGGCGAAAGACACGGACCGAATACAGGACCGTGGTCATCAGGAACAGGATTCCGGTAATCAGGTGCGCGGTGCGGAACGCAGACTGTTGCCAGGAACCGGCAGTCGCAACAAAGCCGGCCGCCGGCAGTCCGTATTTGGTAATCCAGGCACCAAAGCCCAGCAGGACCTGAAAGATGCCAATATGCAGCATGCCCATGGCAGGGCGTTTCAACCATTTCACCCCGGATTTACGGGCACTGCGAAATTCAATGATGACAAAAATCAGAGCGACAAATGCGAAGCTCATATGGGGATGCAGGCCCACCTGGAAATGTCGGAGGAAGCCGCCCAGAAAATATTGAAACAGCACGACCAGCGGAACCGTGATGGCCAGCCTGCGACCATAGCCGACGGGCAACGCCGGAGGATCGTTGCTGATGGCAATCCAGCGTTTCCCCAGAACCATGGTCAGGAAACACATCAGGGTGAAGACACAGGCTCCAAAAATACCATGGGCCATGGCCAGGCCCTTGCTGTTTTCGGTGACCCGGGTGCCTCCCAGAATGCCCTGAATGATCACACAGGCCAGCACGGCGATGCAGACATTGCGGATCCATTTTCGGTCAGTCACTTTGAACGCGACCACGACCAGCGCGATCGATAAGAAACCGACCAGCATCCCCAGCAGACGGTGTCCGTGTTCGTAATATTTATCAGCCGCCTGGTGGAACCAGGAGTAGGTCAGCATGTTCTGCCCATCGGAAGTCGGCCAGTCGGGGAATGCCATGCCGTACCCTTCGGTCGTGACGTGCCCCCCTACAATCATCAGCGGCAGCGTGGCGATTGCGGTCGCCAGTGACAGTCTGAAAAGCCAGGGATGGTATTGTTGTGGATTCATAGGTAACAACTTAAAAGTGAGTGTTTTGTGTCAGGCAGAGGTATCGGTTTCTGTAGTGATTATCTTTGTCGGTGGCTGACATTCCTTTTCGGTCTGCATCAGGAAGTCTTTATCACCATTTATGACGGCATATTCATTCGGCCCGTGATAGACCATCGGTACAAAATCGAAGTTTCCATGCGGCGGCGGCGAGGGGGCCGCCCATTCCAGCGTGGTGGCATTCCAGGGGTTTCGGCCTGCTTTGGGACCAAAGAACATACTGTAAAACAGATTGATAAACAGCAGTATCTGGGCCGCACCCATCAGGATCGCCGAGATCGTCATGAACTGATTCATCGGCAACAGATGTTCGAGGTAACCGTGCAGGTAAGGGTCGGCGTAGCGGCGGGGCATGCCCTGCATTCCCAGAAAGTGCATTGGAAAAAAGGTGCCGTTGGCGCCGATGAAGGTCAGCACGAAATGCGTTTTGCCCAGCTTTTCATTCATCATCCGCCCGAACATTTTGGGGAACCAGAAATGAATGGCGGCAAACACGCCAAACAGTGTGGCTCCAAACAGGACATAGTGAAAGTGGGCCACGATGAAGTAGGTATCGTGGAAGTAGACGTCGACCGGAACCGCCGCCATAAAGATACCACTGAGTCCCCCCACGACGAACATCGAGAGAAAGCCGATGCAGTTCAGGGTGACGGTATTGAATTGGACTTTGCCGCCCCAGATGGTGGCCGTCCAGTTAAACGTTTTGATGGCAGAAGGCAGCGCGATCATCATGGTGGCGACCATAAACGCCATGCCGATGGCGGGGTTCATGCCGCTGGTAAACATGTGGTGTCCCCAGACGATGAAGCCGAGGCTGGCAATCGCGGACATGGAGAAGACCATCGGTTTATAGCCGAAGATCGGCTTGCGGCACATGCAGCTCAGCATATCGGAAACCATACCGAGCACGGGCAGGAGCATGATGTAAACGGCAGGATGCGAATAGAACCAGAACAGGTGCTGCCAGAGCAGGGGCTGTCCGCCTCCCACCGTCGGATCGGCATTGTTGATGATGAGTCCCGAGGGATAGAAGAAACAGGTTCCGAACAGTCGATCCGCGACCTGCATGAAGCCACCCGCGGTTAAGACCGGCAGAGCGAAGGCCTGCAGGATGGCCGTGATGAACAGCCCCCAGATGGAGAGCGGCATCCGGAAAAACGTCATGCCGGGCGCACGCATGTTGATAATGGTGGTCATATAGTTGATGGAGCCCATCATGGACGAGAACCCGACAAAGGTCACTCCCAGCAGCCAGAACGTCTGCGCGGTTCCGGAACCGGGGGCTGCCTGCGCCAGGTCAGCGAGCACGGGATAAGAGGTCCAGCCAGCCGCCGGTCCACCGGCGAAGGTGAAGCTCATGCCGAAACAGGCGATCGAGGGCCACATGAACCAGTAGCTCAACATGTTCAGCTTGGGAAAAGCCATGTCGTCCGCGCCAATCATCAGCGGGATCAGGTAGTTTCCAAAAGTTCCCGCGAGGATGGGAATGATCACCAGGAAAATCATCACGGTGGCATGCATGGTAAACAGCATGGTATAAAATTCCGGCGAGATCTGTCCCCCTTCCGCGGGAAACAGCCACGGTCCGACAATCGGCATCGATTCCCAGGGAAAGGCCAGCTGCCAGCGGACTGCCAGGGCGAGTGTCCCGCCGACAATCATCATCAGCAGTGTGGTAAACAGAAACTGGATCGCGATGACTTTATGGTCGGTTGAAAAAATATACTTCGTAATGAAGTTACCCGGACCATGATGCGACTGGTGCGTCGTAATGGGTTGCAGTCCGGTGGGTGATGGATTCAGAACACTCATTTCTCAGCGGCCTCACTCTCTGAGCCGTTTTCATTGGCGGCAATGTTTCCCAGTCCATCATAGAATTGCTGCTGGGTCAGGTTTTTCAGATAAGCCTGATATTCTTCTTCGGGTTCCACGATCACGTGGGCTTTCATTTTATAATGACCCCAGCCACACAGTTCCGCACAGACCAGGTCGTACACGCCCGGTTTATTTGCTTCAAACCAGACGGGAATCTGCAGGCCGGGCAGGGCATCCTGTTTGATCCGCAAAGCAGGCAGGAAGAACGAGTGTTGTACATCTTCACTGCGGAGCTGGATCAGTACCGGTCTGCCGAAGGGGACGTGCAGTTCATTGACGGTATACAGGTCATCGGGCTGAGGTTTGGGCTGAAGTTTTTTGCCAATCGCAGGATAACGGAACCGCCATTCGAACTGGCGGGCAGTAACTTCTGCCAATGGCGCTTTCACAGCAGCTTCCGGGTAGTGGTTCTTAAAGCGAAAGTCAGCCCAGAGGTTCATCTGATAGATGGCCAGGAACAACAGGATGGCACCGGGGATGACACTCCAGATCAATTCCAGTTTATGGTTGCCGTGCGTGTGGTGGGCACGTTCATCCCGGTTGTTGGCACCATGCCACAAAGCGTAGACGAGGACGGCCTGCGTGCCGATAAAAACCGCTGCGGTGATCGCCAGGATCAGATAAAACAGGTTATCAATGCGAATCCCCAGGTTACTGGCGGCTTGCGCATTGTCGTAGGGAAAAGACCAGCCAATCAGCGGTGCCGCCGCGCAGGATACGACTGCGGCAACAGGCCAGAACAGAAAAAATAAACACCATCCTTTACCCACGAAAGGTCTCCCGTTTGGTCTTTGATTGAGGATTCAACTGGTTGTCTTATCAAATGAGTTCAGAAACAAAATATACAGCGAACTGGATCGAAGGGATTACCTGCTGTAGGGCAGGCTCATCACGTAGTTGACCAGGTCCCAGCGTTCTTCATCGGTCAAGGCAGAAGATCCAAAGGCCGGCATCGGTGTGCCCTTGATGCCGGCATAGATCCTGCGGTAAATGTCAATCGGACGACGTCCACCACGATAGATCCCGCGGTGCAGATCCCGGGGGGGCAACTGATTTCCCCAGATATCATGCAGTCCGCGATTGGGATATTTTTCATTGGTGACCGGGTTGGTCCAGAAGTCCTGTGTGGCAGACCCGTTGCCGCGGCCCTGGGGGCCATGGCAGGTGGCACATTTTGTTTTATCGCTGAGATACAGTTTGCGTCCCCGTTCACGAGACGCCGGGGAGTCCGGAACGCGGGGCGTTTCAGGAATTACCAGCGCCTCTTCCAGGTTTGCTTCTTCCCAGGCTTCAGCAACACTGGATGTGGCAAAATCGAGTGTGTCCGGGAAATCCAGCTCCATGTACTCTTTAAGTTCTTCGTTGACTTCTTCAGGCGTTTCGCCTCCCGATTCACTGGTCCGTTCTTTAAACGTCTCCTGAGAGTAATCGAGGAACAGTTCGTCGACCAGTTTCTTTTCCGTTTCGCCGCGAATGGAGAGCCAGATGACATAGTTCACAATCGCAGAGACTTCGTCTTCGGTCAGCAGTTTGAAGGAAGGCATATAGGTGCCTGCGATTCCTTCTTTCACGGTCCGTTCCAGATCCTGTACCTGGGCTTTGTCTGTCGATTTCGTGGATGTGTATTTGTAGATGCCCGGGCGGAAGTCGCGGGGGGGAGGATTCAGATAGCGGGAGGTTGGTCCGGTGCCTTCACCGGTCATGCCATGACAGTGCATGCAGTGCCGATTGTAGAGATCACGGCCAAACTGCAGTCGCGTGCATTCGACCAGGAAAGTATCTCCGGGTTGAGGCGCAATCTCAGCTGTTTTTTCGACAGCGATTGTGCCTGTTTCAAAATCGTATTCTTTGATGCGTGAGATCTGGCCTTGCGATTTTCCCGAAGTCCACTCCAGGGGCAGACCCTGAAGTTTGTCATACGCATTTTCCAGGCCGGTCGCCTGAAAGCGGATCAGTCTGGCATCTGCCGCGGAGGCTTCGACTGATTTGACTTTGCCTTCCACATCGCCAAAATTTGTGGGCAGGCCTTCAAACTGAGTGAGCGCCAGCGGATTGCCAAACTGTCTGACCAGTGCTTCTTTCACAGGTTTGGCGGCGGCAGGCATAAGTTCATTGGTCTTCTCGGAGAAGATAAACTCGACCTTGGGCTGTTCACATCCCGGGAAGGTTATGGCCGGGAATAACAGCAACAAAATGATATGACAATACCCAAATCTCACGGAAGTGAATCCTCACTCTTTACCTGTTCTGACAGTTGATAGATCGCAGTCTGTCGAGTCCATTCTCCCCGGGGACTTGATGTAATCCCCGCTGATTCCAGTTTCCTTAATCCCTCCAGCGCTGCAGTCACGCTGATAAATCCATTCACTCGAAAAATACTGAGCTCGATCAGTTCATGTCTGCAATAATATTCTGACAGGTTTGCTTGTGTGGGGTGGGAGGCTTAACAGCCTGAATACTTAAGTAATTCTGGCAATGCCCAGACGTTCTGACAACCAGCGTTTCCCTTTAGAAAGCCTTTTCTCACAAGCAGGAAGGTCCTCATCGGTGAGGTCCCAATCGCGGGAATCGCACCTAATAATATCGTATTTTCTTTGACTCTCTTTTTCAATCTGCACAGGCTGTCGTTTCGTTACAATCCTGAGTAAACTGTTCCTACCAGAGGCGTAGTCTCTCTTTTTTTACCGCTCCCGTGTAAACAGGCTGGAATGGGCACTTCACAAACAGACATGATTCGGGAATTCGACCGCCTGATTCGCCGCGATCCGGGAAAACGGGGGTTGATTGATTCGGAAAGCCGGTTTGGCCCCCTCTGTCAGGATCATCTGCTGCAGGCCGCCATGTCTTTCGAGATCGGCGCGACGCAAGTAGTGATTATTACTGGTTTTTTTGTCCCTCATACTTCGTTTCCTGCTGCGGAGACGGATGGACCTCCCGGTGCCGTTTTATTGGCCCTGATTCTGGAAGCCTGTGGCATTGATACATTGGTTGTTACTGATGCGTTGTGTGCTCCCGTGCTGACGGCGACCGCGGATGCCTATGGTTATGCCCGATCACAGCTGGCGGTACTGGATCCGGATCAACCGAAGTGGGTCGAATCCTTTTTCAGTCGACAGAAAATCAGTCATCTGATTTCTATCGAACGGGTCGGTCCGAGCCACACGCTGGATTCCTGGCGGTCTCAGTCTGCCGATCAAGGTGCTGCCACAGGCGTGTTTCAGCAGCGTGTGCCGGAAGCGCATTTTGACCGCTGTCACAATATGCGCGGCGAAATCATCGATTCTTTTACGGCGCCCCTGCATCAGCTGTTTGACCGGGTGCACGAGTTTTTTCCGGCTGCGATCACCATTGGCATCGGTGATGGCGGAAACGAGATCGGGATGGGCAGCATCACCTGGACAGAACTGGAGCGTCGGATTGCTTCCGAATTTTCCGGACTGATTCCCTGCCGCATCGCCACACACTGGACCATTATCGCGGGGACCAGTAACTGGGGTGCTTCCGCGTTGGCGGCTGCGGTTGCGCTCTTACACGAGCAGACAGATATTCTGTTTGACTGGCAGCGTGATGCGCAGCTGAAAGTGCTTGAGTTCATGGTTCGAGAAGCCGATGCCGTCGACGGGATTACAAAACAGCGAGAACCGACCGTAGATGGACTGCCGTTCCTTACCTATATGCAGCCCTGGGAAGGAATCCTCTCAATTCTGTCTCGCTGAGGAGCCGTTTTTTGCGTAAGACATCCGGAGAAACTCTCTTCTGCCGGCGCGAAATGACTTGCAACTTGACTTGTTTCAGCGGTTAAAATGGGTTTCTATGACTGTGTGCCCTGCCGCTCACCTCTCTTGCCGTGACCTCAACAGAAACGATCTTCAATGAACTTCATGAAAACCCGTCCTGTTTTCCGTCCTGATACAAGGCCCGTCCTGAGACTGTTGTGCCTGATCCTGACTGTGTGTTCGACCTCGCTGTTACAGGCCCAGGTCGTCAGCAATCAGAAATACAAGCAGGAAGATAAATTCCGACAGTTGGAAGAAGCGCTGCCTACCCCGAACGAGTTTCGCACGGCTTCCGGGGCGCCCGGAGAAAAATACTGGCAGCAGCAGGCTGACTATGAGATTGATGTCGAACTGGATGACAAGCTTCAAAAAGTCATCGGCTCAGAGAAAATTACCTATACCAATAACTCGCCTGATACTCTCAGCTATCTCTGGATGCAACTCGATACCAATATTCTTTCCTTTGATTCTGACGCGCATCTGACTGATACCAGTTCACACCTGGGCAAAGTCGGTTATCAGTCGATGCAGCAGTTGTTGGCGAAAGAGACCTTTGACGGCAGTATGAAGATCGCTGCGGTCCGTGATAAAGAAGGCAATCCGCTGCCTTATACCGTGATCAAGACCATGATGCGGATTGATTTGCCCCGCCCGCTGGAAACCGGTCAAAGCACGCAGGTTTCTATCGACTGGAGTTATCTGGTCAACGATTCCCAAAGCCGCCCCGCGCGGACCGGCTATGAGTATTTCGAAGAAGATAAGAACTTTCTGTACGAGATTGCCCACTGGTATCCGCGGATGGTCGCCTACACAGACAACTCTGGCTGGCAGCATAAACAGTTTCTGGGGCGCGGCGAATTTACACTGGAGTTCGGCAATTTTCTGACGCGGATCACCGTGCCCGATGACCATATCGTGGCC
>NZ_CAXAVM010000276.1:0-7567 GCF_963972345.1 uncultured Gimesia sp.
GTGGAATACTGCCCGGGATTTCACCAGATCGCGGAGCAGCATGACGTTAGGCTGCAACTGGTGGGCGACGATCATATTGTGACTCACAAGACCAGCCCCGTTCCTTATCGGACCAGAGGTGCGCTGGCCGGATGCTGGTGGAATCCGAAAGCGAATCAGCTCTGTCCGGATCTCTCGCCACAGGGATATCTGATTTATCATGTTTCCGGCGAGCAGATGGACTGCTTTTACAAAGGTCTGGGACAGCGGATTGCCATCGTCTGGCACCGCTATGGCGCCCCCTTAACCGGGCAAGAGAAAATCCAGGCCTATCTCGTGCAGCCCCGTTCCGGTGAAAGTCTGGAATTATCGGTCAACGGAGAAGACTGGCAACCGATGCAGGAGATCGGAAAACCGTTTTACCGCACGCTTTATTCAGCGACGGTCGATACCCGTGGGTTGCCGGAAGGGATGATGACGTTTCAGGTCCGTAGTACGGCGACCGATGAAGTTCGCAAACGTACCCTGGTTGTCATGAATGGCGGAAGTCCTTCCCCTGCAACAAGGGCGCAGAACTGACCTTTACCGTGGGCAGCAAAATCACCAACGCCAAAACACAACGGACGCCGCGGGGAACTGTCTCTGTTGTGTGGAACGGTGAGGTCGTGGGACAGATTCAACCCCAGACGCCTCAAACATACTCCTTTCCCATTCCGGGCTCAAACCTGAAAGCAGCGAACTTGCTCGAATTTCAGTTTTCAGAAGAGGATGACGGAATGAGTCTGAACAGTCCTCTGCTGACGGTTCAGGGAAACAGGGTGTATGACCCGCGAGATGCCGCGAACAGAGAAATTCGCACCGGTCACTGGGGCCAGGGCGCTGCCGACTGGGGCGGCTTTCTGGTGGGTACGTCGGCGCAGCTGGAAGAATCCCCGTTTCAACGAAAGCAGAACGAATTCTGTTTTGTTTTAACAGAGACAAAATGATCTCGCGGGCGACTTACTTTACGCTCACTTCGGACTCTGACGATTTCACGGCGTCGAACTGTTTCTGAAAGAACTCGACCAGTTCGCGGCTGATATTATGTCTCTTTGACTCGGGTGTGTAGACGAAAACGTTTTCGATCCCGAGTTCGTCCATCTTGTTGACCAGATGACGACCAAAGTTGGGATGATGGATGCCCTGCCCGGGTCGGGCGTTTTCGGATTAATGTCCCAAGGAACAGATACCACTTTTCTCTCCCGAACCTGTTCTTAGAGTTTTGTTTCACGATCACCAGATGAGAATGATTTCAAATGTTGATTGGGAACTTAACAGCATGACTGTTCGGTTAAAAGCAGAACACAAAGATAAAGAATCTAATCGTCAATTCGAAGCTTTTGAAGTCCAATATGTTACTGGACTCCCCAATTTGGTTTATCTTTGAACACTCGCAATCAAACGAAAACATAAACTGGGGGGCAGGCATCCTGAATAATGACCGGGTGATATCCAAACCAGGCGGGAATCAAGTACGACCTGCTGACCGGTAAGCAGCTGTCTGCCTCCCCCCTGTTTAAGCGGAGCGGCTGTAACTACACCGTGGGCAATCAGAACCTGCTCTTTCTGCGAAACAACTGTGCCACGTATGTGGACATGGATCAAAAGAAAGGGTTCAGTCTGCGGAACCTGCGATCGGGGTGCAGCAACAGTCTGGTCGCCGCCGACGGTCTGTTGAGCGTGCCCTGTTTCTCGACCGGCTGCATTTGCAATTACCCGCTGCAGACCTCGTTCGCGATGGTGCATCAACCGTCAGTCAGCTAGTGGACGACTGACGATCCGATTGACGTCAAAGCCCTGCGGGATGAGCAGACTTCACTGACGCCACCGATTCCCCTGGAACCGGCAAAATGAAATCGCGCAGATTCGATCAAACAGAAGGTTCAACTTCTCTGCCTACTTTATTTCTGAAATAAACTGAAGCAGAAAGGAAATCAATCCCCCTAAACAGCTTCAGTGTTTTCGTTTTGTGCCACTATTGGTGCATAAAAAAAGCCGGAGAATAATCCCCGGCATCAAGCAGTTAGCCTACTTGTAACTCCGTAACAGGCGGAGACGTTTGAAGTTCAGTTTACACACTAGAGTATTTGATATCTCTAAGCAACTTCACCCATCGCTCTTGTGCTTGTGTTACTGTCGTTTCTAGAAGAGTCGGATCGAGTTCCTGAAACCCTTGTAGAGCAGCAATACCACAAACCTTAGCGACGATGTCACCGTCGTTCTCTAGGGCCGGCCCCATTGCGTTTAACCAGCCGACAATAACCTCGCGGCATCTTGTAGCTGGATCTACGGTTTTATGGGCGTGAGCGAGTTGTTCTGTTAAATTCTCCCAAGAACGAGGAGCTATAAGATAGATGAGTTGATTGTTTGACCTACGAAGTTTAAAACCTAGCAAGGAGCTTGTGGTTTTCCGTAGATCAACAATACCATCTTCACCTTTTAGCTTGAGACTCGCACTGTTGAGAATTTGTTGAACTTTTATCAGGACTCGCTGGCCTTCGGACACGCTCTCGCAAAGGTAAGTCAGATTATCAACATACCTGTACCAGAGCGGAAACGCGACTTCCGCATTTAGCGGCACGTCGTGTATATAATGTAACAATACATTGAGAGATTGGGGAGAGTAATTACTCCCCTGATCGATCCCTTTTTTTCTTTTCTGTGTCACCCCCTTCGCAATAGTCGAGATCAAATTCACTACAGAGTCATTAATCTTGATGCCATGCTTCTCTTTTAGCTCCAGTTGAGCCTGTTGGTGCGTTTTGATGATGTCTTTCACTTTAACATTATCAAAGGCCTTCCTTATATCTTCAATTATTAATACCCATCTGCCTTTTTCTTCTACCGTTTTCTTAAGCTGTGCCAGCATTTTCCATGGGCTTCGATTTGTGCGATTTCCATATGATCCTTCTAAAAACAACTTATCCAGCTGAGGAGCCAGCGTTTTGTGTAACGCCATGGACACTGATCGATCAAAGATTGAATTAATCTTCAAAGTCCTTTTTTCGTCCGTCCCAGGTTTTGGGATCGACACCTTTCTGGGAAATTGAGGTCGATAATGCCCTCTTAAAAGTGACTCTGACAGCTTGCGGAATACCTTGGCACAGTCGGAGGTTGAGATGTCAAAGTATGAGATCTCATCTTTTCCAGGCCCTAGCCCTCCATATCGGCGGAGTTCCTGAAAACAATACAGAAGATACTCGTGATCGGCGATCTGCTTAAGTGTGATTACATTCGGGGATTTCCCACTCTTTTGGTCACGTTTCTCTTTGCGATACAAATAATAATCATAAGCAGTGTCTATCTTTGGTGACTGTTGCCGTGAATAGGGGAGCAACATAACAGTTGTTCTATTCGGCTTCGTGGTAGCAAACAGAAATTCTCTCCTTTCACTTGAATTCTTAGACTCGCCGTTCACAACCCAACCTTGATCCAGGTATTCTTCTTTCCGGTACTGAGACTGCTTCCGAAAATATGGGTGGTGTCGGTCCGTCAGGTCGATGATCGTAAAGCTCGATGGCACGCGATCTCCGACTGTTAAACGTTTTCGTGAAAATGGCGGCAATCCTATACCGGCATCAGCCCGAATCAATACCCCATCGCAATTAATCTGTTGCAAGGCTGAACTGGTAATAATTATATCGCTATATACAGCTGATTCTGGCTTCTTCCCTTCTGTTAAAGCATATTGAACCTGGGAACCATGTGCATTAATGTCCGCAACCGATCCTGCAACGATAGGCCACCCTTTTAAGAACTTTAACAATCTGGCTGCGTGCTCAAGATTTTCCACTAAGACCACTACTCTTTCAGAAACTTTTGGCAATAGCGGCTTAGAAACTGACGGATATTTCGCACCAATTGCTCTGAAATCATCATATGCTATCGCTTTTGCAAGTCCAGAAATTAAACGGTTCCTTTTGTCATTTCGCCATACAGCTTCTCGTTTCAATTTACACAGGGGTATTCCATCTTTTGCTGTGTAACCCCCTTTGTATTCCATAAAGTAGACTTCCGGAACCAGTTGTAAAAAATCATGCTTGGGAATATACAACCATTCTTGGCCAAAAAACATATCCATGAAGTCTACTTGCTGCTTAGATAACGCCAGGACGTCATCATGCAATGCATATAAGCGTCCTGTAATTTGAAGTGGCCAATCTTTTCTGTTTACCGTTTCTGTGGGATTCAAGCAGATACATATAGATCGCGATTCAGTACAGATCTCATTTTGTTTGAGCGCGTTATCGGTAGCTATTACGATTCGTTTTCCAATAGCTGGCTTTTTATGTGTAGTCGCCACCGAAACCTGATAGAGCCCTCTTCTTTTAAGCTTATTAAAAAGCGTTTTGGCATCTCGTTGTCTGGTGACTATCACGACTATGGATTCTTCAGGCCATACCAACGCGATCTGAGCTATTAACGATTCGACTTCCACCTCGTTTTTTCGGTATGCAATCACTCCGCGTTCATTCTGCTGAACGAATCGGAGCATTCGACGATCGCTAGCTCTGTTGCTGGATAATTTTTCCCAGTTAGGTTCAGGAAGTGAATCTGGTCGCTGACCAGTAAGTTCTATCTGATATCCTCTCTCTTCTAAGAATTGCTTTATTGGCTTTTCCAAACCGGCGAATGATTGCATAAATTCTTTGTTGAACCGATCTCTCATTTCCCAAACTAAAACGAATGGTTCTTCTTCCACAAGAAACCCCTTAGACTTCGTTGCCTTAGCTAGATGCTGGACCGTCTGAAAACGTTCATATAGTTCGGGGACAGGGGGTATTATTTCGATGTACTGCCCCCTGCGATAAATGACTACATGCTGGTTTTCCGGAATCTGAGAAGATCCGTTTTCCATGAATTCACTCCGGTTTTTTCGATGCCTAGAGGATAATACTGTTAATTGAATAGCGAGATTGGATTCATAAGAGGGACAGAATTCAGAAAAAAATTAGCGTTTTTATAACAAGTATTAAAGAAGCTTTGAGTTAATTTACAAAAGGGATACTTAACCTCATGTTTCGTAGATGCATAAAATCAGCCTAGAAAGTACTTTTTAAATGTCAACTAAAACCGAAAGTCGTAAAGACACTGCAGCCGTTATTGAGCCGGATGATGAGCTGCGTCGTCTGGCACAGGAGGGCTATCGAGATTCACGAGACCTGCAACTGTTTGCCAGTTTTTCAGTTCATGCATCCAAGCCTTTCGGACGATCTTAAACGGTAGCCCGAAAACGACCATAAGCCCTACACCCCGCCGCACCCAGCGAAAGCGGCTCACGCATTTTTGATTTGGTTCGGATGGTATCATTCCATTTTCCGGTTCTAAAAATTGGTTCCCTCAAAACAGCCACTACTGTCCCTTCCTGATTACAAGCGGTTTGAACTTTGCATGATTCAAAGTCGGTAAGAGTCGGTCCATTTCAGTTTACCACAGAAGACGTTGACCAGGCTGCCAATCTGCTTGGCAATTTCACTTGCCCCATAAACCAGAGATATGAGCACAGAGCAGCACTGACGGTGAAGAAATTGAACCTCTGGTCAAACTCTGCAAAGAGGTCAAGGTGTTCCAGCTCCAGGAATGGATCGAAGAAAACTAGCCAGTCGATCCCCCAGTCCCTGAAAATGGACACAGCCGAAAGCATACCCCGCTATTCAAAAAATACCAGGATCGTTTCCCCAGCTTTCAGGAACAGGCCAATGTGGCGTTACGCCATCACTGCCAGGAGGGAAATCTGAAGTGGGCCTTACTCATGCTATGGGCAGGCGCTGATCCGGAATGGATGTCTCAATTTGTGTAGCAAAGAGTCGCCCGGAAAGTCACTCGCGCGTAGGCTGGCCACAGACTTGGTTATAAAAAGTTGAGCGAGATATCCTGAGAAAGTCATGCGAGCCGTCCGTACATGGATTCGCATGTTCATTCTGTTGTTGCAGGTTCCAACTATAACCCCATCCAGTCCACTGGAGGCCCCTGTACCAAAAATGCGACCCTACCATCGTTTTTGCCTCAGAAAGGCTCTCAGGATGCCATAGAATCCTTAGAATCGAGTCCCTATTGTAGTCGTGGTCCAATGAAAGAACCTCATGTCAATTTTAACGGAAGAAATACTGTATAAAAGAACAGTATTTCAATTAGGATTGACTGAAGTCCAATTGGTTCCCGTTATTAAATCCAACACCTGAGCCCCCTATGTGTATTGGTAAAAATTGCCCCTATTAGGCTGGTAAGCTCCGGACTTAATCGATCCTTCTGGTCGCCATAGTTCTCGCTGACCGTCAATACCTTCCGACTCATGCTGCATTTGATCCCGTGTTCTCTTAACAGCCGTTGATACGCATCACTGGCATACTGACTCCCGCGATCAGAATGAATCAGTAATCCCTCCCCAGGATTCTGCCGGCCGATGGCCATTTTCAAGGCATCGCCTACCAGATCAGCTGTCACGGTCTTTGACATCGATCAGCCAACAACCTTTCGGGTAGCTTCAGCGAGTGAATAGCCCTCTTGCGTAAACCAGACGCACCGCATCCAGCTTGAATTCCTGTGAATAAACACGTCGTGATACCTTAGGATTTGACGACGATGTTTTAGCATTTCTAGACATGCTGAGCTCCTCTCAGAGAGTATACACTCTCAGGCAGGCGCCCACTATTCCTGGGGAAGTCCAGTACTTGTTCTCGTAGATCAGGATTGTCACCAGAATACGGAAAGACTTGTACGGAGTTTTCTAAGATCTACTCTCAATTGTCCCCCATTCGGGGGACATGACGGCCGTTACAAACTGACAACATCTGGTTCGTACATTGACAGTGCTGTATAATGATGCTTGGTTAAATTTCAAATTAGAAAGTACTTTTTGAATCCGACATCAGATTTAGAATGGAGTCTTAAGATGATCATGACAAACGCCTTGGTTAAGGCAGATCCGTTTGCTACCCCCAGCTGGAGGTGGGATGTAGCAGAACAACTTTGTAATCAACCAGGCCTTAAAGCGGTACCTGAGGACCAGGTAACCAGAGACGCATTAACTTACCTCAAAACCCGGGACAGACAGAAATTCCCCGAGATTCATATTTCTTACGAGATATTTAAGGAAGATGGTCTTCGCCGCGCAGAACTGGAGTCGAGGATTCTAGTCGGACAGTCTGACTCAGAAATTGCTGAGTTCTGTAAGCTCACTCCGGAAGTAGTTCAGGTTTATGCCGATCTATTCTTCTGCGTACGTGATATCCCCGGAGGCTCTGACTGGAAACTCAAGCATGCAGTCGGCAAGCCTCACTTTCACGGTTATCAAGATCACAACCTGCGGCAGATGACTGCATGAACCGATGAAAGTTCTGCAGCACGATGATTGCTGTTCCGTCTGGTGTCGCCAACGCGTTAACCGCACGGATGGCGGCCAGAGGATCGGAACCGGCTGCCTCCGTCTCACTCTGTCCGGGGATGTTCAATCCCGCATCAATATCCCAGGTAGCAAGTCGCCACTGTTCGTCACGGCAGAGCTCTGCAATCTCAGTCAGGGCCTCCTGGTGTTCGTGGGATTCGATCC
>NZ_CAXAVM010000277.1:0-7478 GCF_963972345.1 uncultured Gimesia sp.
TGTGATCAACGAATTGAAAAATTCGATCACGGAATTTGATTACAATCCCGAATCAGGCATGCTGATCGAAGGCCAGACCATTTCCACGCTGCCGGAAGACTTCACGGGCACCAGTCATTGTGCCGATCTGAAATTCACTCCCGATGGGAAATTCCTGTACGGCACGAATCGCGGACATGACAGTATCGCCGCGTATCAGGTGGATGTTCAGGGAAAGCTGACCCTGATCGAAATCACCCCCAGCCTGGGTAAAGGTCCACAGAATCTGGCTGTCACGGCAGACGGGAAATTTCTGATCTGTGCCAATATGCCTGGTAACAATGTAGTTGTCTTCCAGATTGATGCCAAGACAGGGAAACTCTCCCCCGTGGGAGATCCTGTAGAAATCTCCAGTCCATCATGCATCATGATTCGTTAATCAGTCAGCCCGCTTATCATCCGTCTTCGATTCAGCAGACGCTGACTGTTCCGGGTGCCTGGAATCGTATTCGTCCATCAGCGTGGACGGACAGGTTTCTTCCTGATCGCATTGTTTGCAGATTACATGAATCAGGTCAGAGCCTCCCAGCTTCAACTTATTCTGTTCACAAAACTGATATAGTTCTCTCAGGTGTGTACAAACCATGTGCTTTATCATCCTCCATAACAGGGTCATCACTGACAGGAATTAAATAACTCCGGCACACTATTACCTGTAATGTGTGCCAACCATGTATTGTCGTTTTCAGGCACCTGTTAATGCAAGTTCAAACCGGATCCTTTCCTGAGCAGCAGAAAACAAATAGTCTCACGGCCATCCAGAATTGTATTCTCACCGGTTAGCTGGAATGCCCTGCCAGGTTCAGGATGATATCATCATACAAAATTCCATTTTTTCGGTTCTGTATTGAACCTGCTTCTCTACTGCCATTTGCCCCAAAGATCAGACGAATTTAAAAAGGGAAACAGATTAACCATGAATCGATCAGCTCCTCCCTGGACCTTTCTGCACGTCAATGACAGCCATATGGGGACAGCGCGTTCTTATCGTTTTCGTCCTGCCATCAACAAACGCTGGGCCGCCATTAAACAGCAGATGGCGGCCATTGATGCTGACCTGCTGTTACATGGCGGCGATTTGACCCGGGACGGCGATACCCATGAATTCGAATATCAACAGGCACGCGAGGATCTGGATACACTCCCCTTCCCCACATTTGTCATCCCCGGCAACATGGATGTCGGCAACAAACATGCCTCGCAGACCGGAGTCAAACATCGCTGGGACCCCAAAGGGCTGGGCTGGAATGATCCTGATCTGAATATGACGGCGAAACGCCTGGACCTGTTCAGCAATTATTTCGGTCCGCTGCAGTGGTCGTTTCTGCACCGCGATGTCCGCTTCACAGGTTTTTACGCAGCCGTTGCCGGGACAGGGTTGCCGCATGAACAACGTTTCTGGCGGATGCTGGAGCGACTGCCGGATCTCCCCCCCGCGAAACACCATGTTGCTGTCATGCATTACTGGCCTTTCATGGAACACCCCGATGAACCGGCGTGGGACCTGACCGACGGGGATCAATACGATAACTGGTACTTCTCCATTGATCCGCCCCATCGTCAGCGTTTATGGGAAATTCTCAAAACGGCAAAAGTCGAAATACTGTTTTGCGGCCACGTGCACACAGGACGCCCCGTCCAACACGTAGACGGAATTCGTCTCTACCGTACCCAGGCAGCCGGCAACACCGGGCAACTGAGTGAACGCTGGCCTGATGCAGATACCAGCTTCGGCTTTCATCGTTGTGATGTGACTGATTCTGGAATTGAAGTCACATACATTCCCGGCGAAGACCAATGCGAAGAATTTGGCACGTTCGGACCACTGGGACATCCTCCCATTGAAGAGCGCGATTATTCTGTAGCGGAAGAACAGCCACCCCTCCAGCCTGACGAAAACCTTTGACCTGCCTGATTACCGGAAAACTGCCATGAAAGTCTCTGTTTACATCGCCACCAGCCTGGATGGATTTATCGCCCGCAAAGACGGTGCACTGGACTGGCTGCCCGGCATCGAGGACCCTGAATCCCCGGAAGGTGAGGACTATGGCTATCATGAGTTCATGGTCTCCATCGATGTTCTCATCATGGGACGCAATACATTTGAGACGGTGCTCTCCTTCGAAGGCGACTGGTTTTACGGTAACAAACGCATGATTATTCTGAGTAGTCACCCCGTTTCCATCCCGGGTGAATTATCAGCGACTGTAGTAGCATCATCCTGTACTCCCGCTGAACTGATTGAGAAACTCGCAGAAGAGGGTTTTCAACATGTCTACGTGGACGGAGGAATCACAATCCAGAGTTTTCTGAAAGCGGGACTGATTGACGAACTGATCATCACCCGCATCCCGATATTAATTGGCTCAGGTATTCCATTGTTCGGAGAAATCGATGCCGATATCAAACTCCGGCACTTACAGACACAATCCTTTTCCAATGGACTTGTACAAAGCAGATATCAGATCGCCTGAAAACAGACTGTTTGCGTTCTTTAATATGTTATGAATATCTATCAACTCGACTGTTCGACCAGGTCGCTCAGAGGCTATATTGTCTGCAGTGATTCACACTTCGCCTGTTTCATTGAAAGGAATTCCAATGCCCCTTCGATCCTTCCTGTTCGCCATTCTCAGTTGCTGTATTCTCTCCAGTTCCGCTGTTGCAGAAGAATCTGAAACAGACGCGGAATTGTTGAAAGCGGTAAAAACCCTCGATGAGGCATTTTCCAGACGGGACAAAGAAACCATCCGCAGCATGACCGACCCCCTGCACATGTCGATTTCGCCAGCGTACCAGTTTTTCACACAGGAAGATCAACTGAAAGCGCTGCCGGAACTCAAACTGACTCTTTTCAAAGCGAGTCCTAAAACCATTGTTCATCCCACTCCCCGCACCGCCCTGATTCGATACGAAGCTCAGATTGAGGGAACCTTTGAAGGAAAAACGCTGACAAAGCATGTCCAGATTCTGGAATCCTGGGTCAGGAAAAAAGGAAAATGGATTGAAACCTCTTACCAGGAAACCCCCTTACCCTGACCTTGCCGTAATACAGTTGGCAGCGAACGCATGCTCTCTCATGATCCGGATGACTGCTTCGCTGCTTCTTTCATCCATGACTGCAGCATTTCACGCAGTAATGAAAGTTCCTGGAACAGTGCTTTGCGATCCTGATTGGCATGCTCAAAACACCACGGGCCGCGAAATCCGGCCTTCCAGCCAATCTCAAAACAACGTTTGAGGTCGTACAGCGGATGTTCTCCCCGTGGCCCCAGATTTCGTGCTTTGAAATCACAGGTCACCGCGAGGGGAAACGTCTGCTTCAGCCCGGCGTAGCGAATTTCATCACTGTTCCAGTTCCCCGTATCAGGGCAGGCGGCGACGTTTTCCCCAATCAGGTCAACCAGTTTGACCACAGAATCAGGGTCGTCCTGCATCCAACCGTAATTCTCGACCAGCAGTTGCACATTGCGTTCTGCCCCGTATTGGCACAGCGCGCGATAACTGGCGATATGGATTTTCATATCGGGCTTCGGCACCAGGGGCAAGGGGCGTGCCCACTTTAGTCCCAGGTGAGAGGCCACATCAATCGACGCCTTATAGGTATTTAATGCCTTGTTCCGAACCGCTGTATCGGAACTGTTCATATCCAGTTTCGGTTGATTCATCTTCAGGTTGGTCAAGACACAACCCGCTTTGTCGGCAGCGTCACGGACCTGATCGAGGTATTTCGGGTCGGTGGAAGTCAACGTGGAAGTATTCAGGTCTATGACCGTCATTCCCAGTTCGTCTCGCAAAATGCGGGGGAGTTCCAGCAGGGTGATTTGATCAACTTTCGCCCGCGGAGACAGTTGATAAGCCAGCGAGGAAGTAGTGATCCCCAGTAGCCCGCCCAGCGATTTTGAGGCCTGCTTTTGCACATCCTGCCCGACAGTCAAGGATGGTTTTGCCAGACAGGAAGCGACGACAGCACCGCCGCTTACGTTCAAAAACTGCCTTCTTGAGAACTTCATGATCGCTTCCCCGTTCCAAAACAGTACAATACATCTGACTGCTGAGCCTTCTAACCATTGACAATATTCTGCGGCATCATGACATGGATCACAAGAAAAATCACAACTTCATCGATTCCGTGAAACGGAAATTCCATTTCCCGGGTATATCAGCCAGAGAGTTCGTCTCGATTCGATCATACCTGCAGACGTTTGATTAATGGATTTTGCTGATGTTTCGACCTTACATGCAACTTCTATGCAAACTACTTCTTCTCACTTTCCTGATCTCAGGCAGCCAGAGAGAAGTCAGCGCGGCCGAGGCTCCGACAGCGAGAGCCCGGGTGGGAACTGTGACAGGGCCACTTCAGTTTAAAGATATTCGCTATTTGACCCGGTCCCTGAGGGATTTTCGCGGGCAGAAAGTATTCGTGGTGATTGCCTGCAACACAACCTGCCCGCTGGTGAAACGCTATCTTCCCCGACTGAAGCGACTGGAGCAGGAATACAGTTCCCAGGGAGTACAGTTCATCGCGCTGCATACGGGACCGTCAGATTCAATCCGGGAAATTGCGGAGTATGCGATCGTCCATGATGTCCCTTTCCCGAATGTACAGGATATCCATAGCCAGTCAGTGAAAGCACTGGGACTGGAGCGGACTCCTGAAGTCGCTGTTCTGGATTCTGATTTCAAACTCCGCTATCGCGGCCGCATTGACGATCAATACCGGATTGGTGGCGCACTTCCCCAGCCAGCAGAGAACAATCTGGTGGAAGCGATTGAGGCGGTTCTGAATAATAAAGCCGTAAAGACTCCTGAAACCAATGTCGATGGCTGCACGATTTCTTCACACGCAGTCAGCCGCGAAATGAAATCGGTCACCTATTACCAGGACATCCAGCCACTCATCAAAAAACATTGTCTCGACTGCCATCGTCCCCAGACCGAAGCCCCGTTTGCCTTAACGACACTGGAAGAAGTCCAGAATAACGGAGCCATGATCGCAGAAGTCGTGCAGGATCAACGGATGCCTCCCTGGTATGGCGGCAGTGCACACGCGGAATTTGCCAATCACCGGGGTATGTCCCGAAAAGAACGTCAGACAATTGCCGACTGGTACCAGGCAGGGATGCCAGCCGGAGAGGAACCTGAAAACCTCACGCCCGCCCCTGCTGCTCAACAGAAATGGCTGATTGGCGAACCCGACCTCGAAATCAGCATGCTGGAGACACATACACTTCCCGCGGATGGCTATATCCCGTATCGCTACACCGTGCTGCCTTATGTTTTCCCCGAAGATACCTGGATCTCCGCCATCCAGATCCGGCCTGATAATCCCGGCGTTCTGCATCACTGCAATATGGCCGCCGTCAGCCTGACGAAGAAATGGGATGAATCCAACTTTATCACAGGTAAAGTCCCGGGATCAGGTCCGACCGTCCTGCCCAAAGAACTGGGTATTCTGATCCCCAAAGGGAGTGCCCTGGCGCTACAGATTCATTACACCTCTACCGGAAAACCGGAGCAATGCAAAATATCCGTAGGCTTTAAATATGTGGAAGGCAAAGTGCAAAAACGCTATCGTTTTCTGATCTGCAGAAATACGAAATTCACGATCCCCCCTGACGCGTCCCATCATGAAGTCCGAAATTCGAAAACGCTCGATCGCGACGCACATGGCATCGGCCTGTTTGCCCATATGCACCTGCGGGGGAAAGACATGTCATTCCTGGCGCATTATCCGGACGGAAAAGACGAATCGCTGCTGGTCATCCCCAACTACAGCTTTGACTGGCAGATCGGATATCTCTGGAAAGACCAGCGGCACTTCTTCCCGGCTGGAACCCGCATCGAAGCGATTGCACACTATGACAATTCTGCATTCAATCCGTTCAATCCGGATCCCACCACCAGCGTCAGAAACGGGCCACAAACCTATCATGAAATGATGTATGCCTTCTTCTTCTACACCTACGCCGATGAACGACTGAATCTGTCGATCGATCCCAACACCGGCCAGGCTGTCAAGTAGTCTGACGTCACATCCCTCACGCTTGTTACGCTGGAGACAGACGACTGGTTTCTTTGTCAGGAAAGTGTATCATCAGTAGATACACAACGATTGATGTCAGTAATTATCAGTGTTTGATTGATTGAAGAGAGCCTTCATGCGCGTCCTGTTCCTGATCTCCAGGAAAAATGCTCCTTTCTCCCGGTTTCGCGTTCTGAATTATCTGCCTTGCCTGCGTAAGGCGGGAGTCGAATGCACGGTCAAAGACTACAGCCAGCCTCCGTCCGATAAACCGGTGATTGGCTGGACTGGTCTGGATACGAACATCCCCAATCTTAAACTGGTCGTCTCTGTACTATAGCGATTAACCCAGGAACATGACTTCGTACTCTGTATCATCTCAGCCACACCTGATCTGATTCAGAATCTGGCCCTGAAGAATGTCGAAGTTCACCATATCACCGGGAATCAGGAAACGGAATTTCAGGACCTGTCTGCATTCGACATCGGCATCATGCCTCTGGAAGACGATGAATGGTCCGGATTCAAATGCGGCTTAAAGCTGCTGCAGTACACGGCCTTGGGAATTCCAGCGGTCGCGTCACCTGTGGGAGTGAATGCAGACATCATCGAACAGGGTGTGAATGGATTCTATGCAACAACAACTGAGGCATGGCACGAGTCACTGGAACAGTTACTGACCTCACCCGAACTGAGAAAGTCGGTGGGTCTGCGAGGCAGAAAAACCGTTGAAGAGCAATTTGATGTGGAAAAGAACAGCCTGGTTTTGAAACAATACCTGGAAGAGACTCTGAAGAAGACATCAGATATTTAATTATTTGACGTATTTATACAACTATAACAGAGGTGCAACGAATTTGTCGAATTCAGCCACAACCAGATCGCCATAAACCTGAGCTAGTTCTCTCAGAGTTCGTTGCTCCTGATCTCTCATTTTTGAATCAGCACCTAATTCCAGCATTAACCGGGTGGTCTCAAAAGTCATCTGATGCCCCGTTTGAATTGCTCCATCGATGTCGATGTCCAATGCCTGAAATATTGGTGGATAGCCACAGGCAGCTCTCGTGTTCAGCAGCCTCCCATCTGCCTCGGCAAGAGCACAAATTAATGATTTGTTTTGGTGTTCACAGGCACTATGTAGCAACGACCAGCCTGAAACAGAGTGTACCTGCTGAAGATCTCCCCCTTCAGCGATGAACTGTTGGAGCTCTTTCACTCCATTGCTATCATCAAGTGACAAAAACAGATCATCATAATTCATCGAGCTTCTTTCTTTAAGAGAGCATAAGTTATACAGACATTATTCTACAGCAGCGCGCAAAAAAAGCCTCACCCAGATTTCTCTGAGTGAGGCTTTCGTATAGCAAAAGGTTGGTGGTCAAGTTTTAAGAGCTTCGTCCTTCAGGTTGTTGAT
>NZ_CAXAVM010000278.1:0-7437 GCF_963972345.1 uncultured Gimesia sp.
AGCCTGACCGCCATTTCCCACAAGCTTTCGGGAATCCGCGCCCCGGGCTGTTTTGTCTGCCGCCACGCCGCCAGTCGCTCCCGAACCCTGGCCAGATCCGGGGGCAGTGCACGCTGATTCTGATTCGCCATCGCCGACCTCCTGATAAGAGAAACCGCTCACGATAGCAGATTCAAAAAATAGAATCATGCACGCTTACCGGAAGGACACCGTATATGTGGCGGGTATATGGGAGGAAAGTCACGCGTCTTACCCTGAGAGATCTGAAACGGTGCCGTCTGGCTAGTGCCTCTGCAAGGAGTCGCGATGCCGTTTCAGAAGTCAGCCGAGGCCATAGTAGCGCTGTATTGAGTGGCGTGAAGGGCCGAACCTTTTAACCTGTTTGATGCAGAAATTTCGATGTCCGATAACAGACGCAGACCGAAGGCTGAGATGCCTGAGCAACGATCGAGAGCAGGCGGCGGAACCGCCCAGGGTAAGTCGTCTGCGCGTCAAACGGACTCGGCAAGGACTGATCCCATCAGACTACCAGCGTTCTTTACTTTAGAGGAGGTACTCAGTCGAGAAAACATGTTGACTGCTTACCGGCGTGTGGTTCGTAATCAGGGAGCCCCCGGCGTCGACGGTGTGACCGTTGATCAACTGTGGGATCGCTGTTGCCAGCGCTGGGAAGCGATTCGGGAGGAACTGCTCAGCGGAACTTATCGTCCTGATCCCGTTCGGAAGGTGGAAATCCCCAAACCGGGAGGGAAAGGGATGCGGATGCTGGGCATACCAACGGTCATGGACCGACTGATCCAACAGGCACTGTTGCAGGTGCTAACGCGGTTATATGATCCCACGTTCTCGGAAAGCAGCTTCGGCTTCCGTCCGGGTCGTAGCGCCCATCAGGCGCTGGATCGAGCCAAAGCGCACATTGCAGCCGGCCAACGTTGGGTTGTCGACCTGGATCTGGAAAAGTTCTTTGACCGCGTGAACCATGATGTACTGATGGGACGTCTGGCACAACGGATCAAGGATCGACGCATCCTGAAACTGATTCGAGCCTATTTACAGGCAGGGATCATGGAAGGGGGCGTCGTCAGCCCACGCAGCGAAGGAACCCCGCAAGGGGGACCGCTCTCGCCGCTGTTATCCAATATCCTGCTCGACGAGTTCGATCGGGAATTGGAACGACGGGGACATCGCTTTGTCCGCTACGCTGACGACTGCAACATTTATGTTCGTAGTCGCCGCGCAGGGGAACGGGTACTGGCTTCGATCACAGGTTTCCTGACTTGCCGACTTCGTCTGGTGGTGAACCGGACGAAGAGCGCGGTAGGGCGTCCCTGGAACCGCAAGTTCCTGGGATACTCGTTCACGCACCACTTCCAACCTCGATTTAAGGTGGCCCGCGAATCGGTGAAACGATTCAAAGGGCGCCTGCGGGAACTGTTCCGCTCCGGTCGGGGACGCAGCCTGCGTCGTACGATCAGCGAACTGCGCCCGGTACTGACGGGTTGGGTGGCGTACTACCGGAAATCAGAAGTGCGGGGAATCTTTGCGAATCTCGATCAATGGCTGCGTCGTAAACTGCGTGTCATCCTGTGGCGGCAGTGGAAACGGGTTAAAACTCGGGAGAAGCAACTGATTCGCCGTGGTCTCACGCCCCAACGGGCGTGGATCAGCGCGACGAATGGCCGAGGTCCCTGGTGGAATGCTGGCGCGAGCCACATGAACCAGGCGGTCCCAACGCGTGTACTGAGTCAACTTGGTCTCGTATGCCTCATCGATAAAGTACAAGAGCTGCAGCGTTAAAGGGAACCGCCGTGTACGGAACCGTACGCACGGTGGTGTGGGAGGACGGGGGAAGAAATTCCCCCTCCTACCCGATAACTCCACCGGGGTCTGATTTCCCAGTGAGCTGTGCGGGCGGTTTTCGTTGTAGTCCAGCCGCCACTGGTCAACTTGTTCCTGAGCGTCTGTCAGGCTTAAAAACCAATGCTGGTTTAAACATTCCTGACGAACCCGCCCGTTGAACGATTCAATATACGCATTATCGGTCGGTTTTCCCAGCCGACTGAAATCCAGAGTAACGTTGTTGAAGTAAGCCCATCAGTCCAAACTCTTTGAAATGAACTCGGGCCCGTTATCCACACGGATTGACTGAGGACAGTCTCGAGCCGCTTTGACGCGATCCAGAGCTGCCACCACATCATCTCCAGTCAGCCGTGTTCCCACCTGAATGGCCAGACTCTCACGACTAGTGTAGTGATTTAAAATTGTGGGAACTTATTTGGTAGAGTTGTCGTCTGATTTTCCAGATAAGGAGAATTGAGACGTGCGTATTGCAATTGCTGTCACATTGACAGCTGCAGAACGAATATTGCTGACTACGTGGTCGCGGGGGCGGAGCACGCCAGCCCGACTGGTACTGCGAGCCAAGATGATTCTCGCGGCAGCTCAAGGTCGCGAGAATAAAGACATTGCAGTGGAACTCGGTTGTACCAGGCGAACTGTCGGTACGTGGCAAAATCGATTTGCCGAGAAACGAATGGTGGGGATTGAAGCAGACGCCCCCCGAGTTGGACCTGCATTTAATTGTGGACAACTACGCCATTCACAAGCACCCCAAGGTGCAGAACTGGCTGAAGCGTCACAAGCGATTTTACATTCACTTCACACCGACAAGCAGTTTGTGGCTGAACGTCATCGAACGCTGGTTCCGCGACATTACCCAGGACCGTATCCGGAATGGCGTGTTCAAAAGCGTCTCGCAACTGGAGCAGGCGATATGATCGGAAGATCTACAAACATCGCAACCAGATCGAACGGTTCTTAGGGAGAATCAAACGCTGTCGACGTGTGGCCACTCGCTACGAGGAAAAAGCCACCAACTTCGCCGGCTTTATCTGACTGTCAGCATTCGTTACAGATATCATCCGAATGTCCGTACTATCTAGGGCTGCGGTCGTTTCGTGCTTTACCCAGGATGGCGGTACAAGACCGTTGTCGCGGTACCAAGTCGAAGTATCACGTCGCAGCGCGGCAACCATAGTGGGCAGCGTTTCACGCAATGAACGGCTAGGTTGCCAGCCCAGTGCATCGCTCGCACGGGTGATGACAAGCGCATAGTGATCGTCCGCCAAGTCAACCATCCACGGCTTGATGAAAGGCTCCTCCGCGAACGGCATGTGATCTTGAAATCACGCACCCGTCTTGGCAACCGACTTCGGGATCACGGTCGTTTCCCAAGGCTCACCATGAATCAATCGTCCGAATTCTGACTGCGATTCCGTGCAACCGAGCGTTTTCGGTTCTCCGATAAGAAACACTGATTCATCTGATAATTACTCGCGACGGTCGATGCATCGGTAGACGGCGTCGACGACGTCGTCTAAATGAACGAATGCTTGACCGCGGGATGGATCTCCTGGATAGACTCGACTTGTCAACTTCCGCTTGTAGATCCGCGCTATCTGATTTGCCAAGGGAATTGAATGGCAATCGTCGTCATAGACACCGGCGATTCTGAGATTGATAGACTTGATCGCACACCGATTCTTAGAAATGACCTGCTCGGTAGCGACCTTCGACTTGGGATAGTCCCACTTGGGATCAAGCGGCCAATCTTCATCGATCCGCTCGCCCGGCTCGCAGGGAGCATGAACCAACATCGTGCTGGAGAAGATGAATTGGTCCACTTCAAACTCACGCAATGCACGAAGCAGTCTCTCCGTTCCGCGAACTGTGACTTCTTCATACTTCGGACTCGGATCTCCCGAGAAGTCGTAGTACGCAGCATAGTATTAGTGTACGACCGACGCAATTTTTGTTCCGTATCCTTCACGAACGCGATGTATTCCTGCGTCGATACTCTCATCGTTCGTCAGGTCAACACAGACGTATTCCGCCTCCGTCGGCGGATGCGGATCACCTGCACGGTCAAATCCGATCACCTGGAAACGCTCAGCAAGCCGCTTAACCGTCGCCGATCCAAGCCGCCCGCTACTTCCCGTGATTAAGATGATCTCTTTCTTAGTTTTCATCACAGTTTTTCCGGTTTAGAATAGTCACTAATTAGCCACTTCGCCCGCCAAAGAGAGTCCGCACAGTCTTTCGGCCACCCAAGGACGGTATGTAAACAAACGCACTGCCAACTCGTCGCTACACTGCTGCGGTGAAAAGTGGCAGTGGTGCTTTGCCTGACGCGACACGGCTACTGTGTTTTTGTCTTGCCATTCGGCTCCTTCGTATTTTTCTTCATCTTTCCTTTCATCATGCCTTCCATCTTCTTCTTGCACATGGGGCACATCATGCCAGATTCACTATCGTCCATCTTCTTGGCTCTCATCATTGCGATCTCCATCATTGACATTGCCTTGCCAGACGACTTGCCAAGCATTGACCGCTGATCTTCGGTTAACACTTCCGCTGCCTTACTCTGAGCTTCCTGGGTAATAGCTCTCAGTTTCTGCTGTTGCTCATCTGTCAATTTCAACTCACTCGCTCTAGCCATCAGCAACGGCGGACTGTCAGCGGTCAAACTGATTCCCTTCAGGCCAGTCATCATGGGGCATTCCATCGACATTTTCTTGTCGTTCTGGCCACCTGCTTTCGAGTTGTTCTGCCCAAGTGCAGGCGATTGCAACGAGACAGCAAGCAGTGAGAGGAGAATGCCTCCAGCGCCTGCACAGATGCTGAACCGTGATCGAAAAATAGTATTGGTCTTCATAGCGTTTTTCCTTGTTCATGGGAGATAACGAAACTCCGCGCGTCGACGCAGAGCAAACTTCAGAATCAGTCGATGTTCCTCGCTTCTCGTCGATGTAGCTGCAAGTCACATACCGTACTGGGGTATTTTGAAGCGCAACGCTGAATCGACTGCAAATGAGCAGCTTTCGCGAAAGCTGCTGTACGTAATGGGCTTGCAAAGTGCGCATCCAGCGACCATTGCGGTTCGAGAACAGCCAGCGGCACGACTCATAAAGCAACGTTGTGCCTGATTCAACCTTTTTCCGCAGTGTGATCGATGTCTCGCAGATCTGTCCACGATTCCCAGATGGCGTAAATGGCAGGATAGATCAGCAGCTCTAACACAAATGACGTCACGACCCCACCGACCATCGGGGCGGCAATACGTTTCATGACGTCGGCGCCTGAGCCTGTGGACCACATGATCGGCAACAATCCCATCAAGATCGCCATAACCGTCATCATCTTTGGTCGCATTTGGTCGCACGCGCTACACCGCGCCTTCCATGACTGCGTGTTCAGTGTCGTCAAATCTATGTATCCGCCCTTCGTCTTTCCATTTGTGGTATGCCACATCTAAGTACAACAACATCACGACTCCGGTTTCTGCATCGACACCCGCAAGCGCAATGATGCCAACCCACACGGCAACGCTCATGTTATAGCCAAGCATATAGATCAGCAAGAAAGAGCCAATCAACGAAAAAGGCACTGCAAGTAACACAATTGATAACTTGACAATGGAAGGTTCCGCGACGTTCATCCTTCTGCCGAAGTGGGCGGCGGCACTCGAGGCGGTCCCGCCTGGCGTCGTCCTGCACGTCGATTTCAAGGGGCTAAGCTACATCGATCACGCCTGCCTGGCATTGCTGATGAATTGGAAGAAGCAACATGAAGTGACAGGTGGGGCACTTATTCTGGATTGGGAAACGCTGCGTGCAAGATTCCATCACGCGCGCCCTCGTCCGCGACAAACATGTATTATAAGGCAAGACGCTCCCAATGCGGACGGCAATAGCCGCGAGCAACGACGGGCGGCCTAATCATGCCTTGCCCTTTTTGTACATTCGTGATAGTATACGTGTGATGGCGTGGATTGGGTCCGACAACTTCTTCAACCCAGCCTGAAGGACAAAACCGGTGTGGAAACTAGGATGAGTGCAAAGACGCTGATTGAGATTGGTCTGGTCCTGCCGGCAATTCCAGATGCCCGTGACGCGTGCGTCCTGCGCCTAACAGAATTGCTGACAGCAAAAGAAGGAATTGAGACCGCACATGTCAAAAACACGATCGGCATGGGGCAGGATCAAATCTGTATCCATTTTGATCCCAACCGCATTTCCCTCGGCGAGGTGCGGGCGCTGGCCAAACGGGCAGGAGCAGATCTTGACCAGCGGTTCGGACACTTTTTGCTCAATTCAAAACCGATGCATGCCCGTCAGGCCCGCACGGCCGAGGCACGGGCGAAGCAAATCCAAGGCGTGCTGGAAGCCGCGGTCTCCCCGGCCGGGGTGCTGCGCATTGAGTTTGACCGCCGATCTACCGACGAAGAGGCCATCCGAATCGCGGTAGCGAAAATCGGTGTGCAAACGGTTGAAAAGAGAGAACAGAAGGCGACACACGGCGAACTAACGGAAGCCGATGACCGACCTGTCGCGAAAGAACACGATCACGAACATGATGGCCTATTGGGTGAAAGAACGGAGTTGGGGTTTGCCGCGCTTTGCGGCGGGCTGCTGCTCATCGGATGGCTGCTATCGTTCGCTGATGTGAATCCATGGGCACCGTGGAGCCTATTCTTGGCCGCTTACTTCTTCGGCGGCTTTTTTACGTTTCGCGAAGCAATTGAGAATATTCGTGCTGGCCGTTTTGAGATCGACTTCCTGATGCTGGTGGCGGCCATCGGTGCGGCTACGCTCGGAGAATGGTTTGAGGGCGCTTTGCTGCTATTTCTCTTCAGCCTCGGTCACTCACTCGAACATTATGCCATGGGCCGGGCTAAGAGGGCGATTGAAGCCCTCGCCGAACTTGCTCCTCAAACCGCACTGGTCCGCCGTGAAGGCAGCACCCAAGAATTACCCGTGGAGCAACTCCAGGTCGGGGACGTAGTGATTGTCAAACCCAATGAACGTATTCCCGCCGACGGATTTGTCGTCAAGGGGCAGAGCAGCGTCAATCAGGCCCCGATTACCGGCGAGAGCGTCCCTGTGGATAAACAGGCCGTCGATAATCTGCAAGAGGCGACGGAGAATGCCGACCGGCTCGACGCCCGATATCGCGCCTTCGCCGGTACCATCAATGGCAGTGGCGCTCTGGAGATTCAGGTGACCAAGATCGCCAGTGAATCCACGCTGGCCCGCGTCGTACAAATGGTGAATGAGGCCGAGACCCAAAAGTCGCCCACGCAACTGTTCACCGACAAATTCGAGCGTTACTTCGTTCCGGCAGCATTGACGTTGGTTGTCTTGCTATTATTCGCCTGGACAATAATCGACGAGCCATTCACCAAATCTTTCTATCGCGCGATGGCGGTGTTGGTGGCGGCTAGTCCCTGCGCTCTGGCAATTTCGACCCCAAGCGCGGTTCTCAGCGGCATCGCGCGCGCGGCTCGGGGCGGAGTGCTCGTCAAAGGCGGTGGTCCGCTGGAGAATCTGGGAAGGCTCCACGCCATCGCCTTCGACAAGACCGGCACGTTGACCGAAG
>NZ_CAXAVM010000279.1:0-7306 GCF_963972345.1 uncultured Gimesia sp.
TCGAAGAGGCGGCAACCTGAGACGAATTTGCGACCTTGATCAACTCGGAAGTCAGTCGCGAATCCGTTTCAATTTCGCTGACCAGTTGTGGAATCGAAATTTCCAGTGTGGAACGGGTGGCATGGGCAACCAGTCTGGTCAGTACGTGGGGAATCGGTGGAACATCACTGAATTCCGTAACAAGGCGACGTGCCGCGGAATCGATCATCAGGCAATGATGCGACAGGCGTGACATATATCCGTAAGCCAGATTCAGAATTTCTGTTTCATCGGTTTCTTCTTCAATCGTTTTTTCCACACCCTGGCAATTGTCGATATTCAGACGCGCGAGCGAGTCTCGAGAGCCCCGCAGGAATGCAGGTATATTGATCAGGTCGGCGTGGAGACGTTCCACGATCTGATTGCCGCGCAGAAAGCCCGTTATTTCCTGATCGATGATCAGCAAATCGATCCGTTTTTCATTCACAATTTCCAGCAGGTGGTCTGTACTGAGGGCGACAATCACATCGAGGGGAGACTCGGCGGATGCCAGGACAATACGGTGACAGAAAGACGAATCCGTACTCAGAACAACCACGTTGTGTTTCGAACCGGACGGAGTCGTGGATTCGTCTGACTGAGCCGGTTCCAGGTTCTTATGCCGTGAGGCTTTTTTCCTGTTCAGGATTTCCAGCATGTTTTTGGCAAACTCTTTGTACTCGACAGGTTTGCGATAGAGGTGTTTGATTCCACGCTTCCTCAAGTCCTCATCGATCAGGGGCTGTATAATGCCGGTGAGAACACAGATTTCCGGTTTCCGATCCTGCTGCTTCATCAGTTGGGTACAAAAAATGTGTCCGTTCATAACGGGCATTTTAAGATCGGTGATGATCAAATCATATTGGTGACGGGCACACATCTCCAGCGCGGTTTCACCATTTTCGGCTGTATCACACCGGAAGCCATGCTGAGACAATGCGCGCGACAGAAGCTCGCGTATCGCTGATTCATCATCAACGATCAAGGTATGATAGATGAAAGAATTTATGGAGTAGTCTCCTCAGGAAACAGCATAATTAAAGCGTTATTGATATGTCTGAGTATCAATATTTTATGGTACTTCATATCCTACATCGTCATGCAAAGTAGTCTCGTTGAGTCTGTTTGCTGGTGAAGACTATTTGGTTCCCATGTGAGGGAAATCCCCCTTGTTTTCATGTGCACGAATGAATTGTGCTGCGTGAACTATCGATTATCAGCTCAAGATAATTCTGAACAATGAAATCTGAATTTCGTTGAACAGGGGAATGAATAGAGACAAATTAGATGTATATCCTGATCGAGAGAAACAGCATTGAATTGCTCAGTGCTCATTCCATCTAAGCTTGAGGCACAAGTACCAATCATTTGTTCGTTCGTGAACTCACACGCTTTCAGCCAGCATCACGGCTTCATATTCGATTCGCGCGCTGACGTCCTCAGTACAAAACGGGGGTGGTTCACAGTCCTCGGCCTCCGTTTCACTGACGAATTCGGCCTCCACAATCACAGGAGCCGCCTTTCCGACGATGACATTGATACTGAAGGGAACATTTTGAAAGAGATATGTAAACCGCTGACGTACCAGCATCCTGCCCGGCAGTACCGACAGCAGCTCATACTCTTCTGACGTGAGATACAGGTTCGTAATCGGCTCAGAGAACCCGCTACACTTTCCGTACTTCTTACACAGTTTGAATTGAACTGCGCCTGCCCCTTCGATCTTTCTCAGCCGCAAACGCCCCGAATCCAGATACTTGTCAGTGATTATCCGCACGGGTAACGATGCCAGGTCCGGCAGCAGCCGCTCCTCTGCCAGCCAGCGACGTTCAATCTCCAGCTGACTGTATTTTGGCAGGCTCGTCATTGCTCTTTATCCCCTACACCATCGGATGTTCGCAACCGGTCCAACTGCTCAATCACCGCAAACACAAACTGCGTCTTCTCGTCATTGAATGGCACGCGATGTCCGATAGTTCTTTCTGCCCAGCCTCGGGCACTCCCTTCATCCTGGCCGAACTCTTCTGACATCGCCGTCCAGTCACAGACCATCTCTATCAGATCGATGTCGGTCATCTCATTGGGATCGTTGTGAAATTCAGGGTGATGTCGATTGCTGGTGACATGATGCCTGATCGCAGACTGTACCCGCTCTTCCATTCCCGGCGGATATTGAAAGGGAATCTTCCGCCAGCGACAGCGATGAAATTCGGTCAGCCAGATATAAGGCACCCGTTCTTCAGGACCATACTTGGACGCATCATGCACCTCTGCCCGCGCCAGCAGTTCTGCCCCGCACTCCCACTGTTCCGCCAACAGAGACAGATTCCGCTGCACCCGTTCAATATGGGCCTGCGTGCGACGTTCATAAAACGTTATCATTTCCGGCGTCGGTTCCTGCAAGGTTCTCTCTTTCTGAAATTCAATATTTACAATTTTTCATTAAGGGCCTTCTCTGCAGTTCGCAACCACGCCCACAACCAGGGATCTTCTTTCATTTCGGGATGATCATTCGCATAATCCACATACCAGTGTATAAGACCATCCCATTCCTGCAAATCCCCGGGAGGCTGAAGTTGCCAGTCAAGTTCTTCGAGCAGCCAGTTGGCCTTGGCACTGTTTCTTAACTGCGAAGTGCAGGCCCAGTTGGTTTCGTCATCTGCCCCACCACGGGCGACCGGCACGATGTGATCGATGGTAGGAGAGAGCTGCCAGTATGCAATATGGCATTCCGTCATTTTCCAGTTGGGATGGTAGGGAAATTCAGCCGGCATCAGTTTTGACATCAACCGCAATACGGGAGGAAAAACCAGTTTCTCACCCGAATAGCGGTCAATGAAACCGTCGCGCAGATAGAGCCTGGTTTTCTGAACGTCAGAATATTTTCTCCCGGCATTCTCGAGAGGTACGAACGGCAAATCTGAAGCGATCTTCAGTCGAGCTGAGTTCAATTCACCTTGAGAAATCGACAGACATGTATCTCGAATCACCTGGTAACTCAATCGGTACTTCCTTTATTCGATATCAAATGATCCTAAGTGGGCTTTCATTTCATAGTACCCTATCCTACAGAATCAGAAAATCAGATGCACCAGATAAGTCATTCTGTTTATTTCCCCAACAGCCGATCATGCCGTTTGCGGATCTGTGACGTACTTTGCGGAAACTCAAACCGATCCAGAACCACATCCTCAATCGCAGCGCGTACCTGCTTTGCACATTTAACGGCAGACATGCGTCCCACTCCGGTAGCCAGCCCCGGGATAGTGATGCATTTCACATGCTCGCGCACCGGCTGACCCGCATACTGTCCGGAAGGAATGACGCCATTGCGAATGAACAGGAAGATCGCGCGGGCCGAGAGGAATGCATTGATTGAGTTTTCTACCGGCATCGGCACCCGCATCGTAGGTGCCGCGATCAGAAACGGGAATTCCAGATCCTCTGTCTCAACCATCGTCGCTGCGCCGACCAGGAGTTCACCTCCATGATTTTCTCTGATCTGGTTTTGAACCCGATCCTGCAATGACGGTCCGAAGCGTTCCAGGTAGAGCCGATCAATGCCGCCATCCATGAAGCCGAAGCTGTTCGCCGGGCTGATGATCGCATCTGCGGGTTCATCAAAGATCGAACCATGGTGCACATCTACAAACGGCAGATCCCCACACCACCGCTGCCACGCCTGATACAAAGACTCATCGATGGCAGTCAATCGGATTTGCAACCGAAGTTTTTTCTGTAAATGATCTGGTGACATGAGGACGGTCCCTATCGCTGAGTCTGTTATGCTCTGAACACCATGACTGGCAATTCAGAGCTGACACCAACAGGACGCTTCGGGTTCGAACCGAATATATAACTCATGCTCCGGACAGAATGGCCAGGTTTATATAGGCTTAGTCCGCAATCAAATGTGATTCACAAGCATTAACCGCCCAACTGTTCCAGCCAGTTTGAGAACCACTCGGCAGGTAACCGGACCTTCGAGAAATCCAGATTCCGCAGCTCTTCCCTGGTGTAGGTGTTGTCCAAATACATCTGCCACTGCAGATGGAGATCGAGGGCGACGTCGGCGACGGTTTCGTCGATGGGATTTTCATAGTCGAACTGCGCCTGATGAAAATTGTCGGCCCACCAGGCAATTTCCTGATGCGTATACGGCGACTTCTCTGCATCCAGTGCGCAACGCAGGACCAGAATGAGTGACTCTTTCGTCAGTGGCAGCTCAATAACCTGGCAGTTCGTTTCCGTCCACATGCCTGTCTGCTGAATATGACCCGGCTGTTCTGGATCGGGTTGAATATTCTGATTTGTCATTCCCGATATCCTCGTCGTATCATCAGATTATTTTCTCAGACATCACTGGCACAAAAACAGAACGCCAGCTTATGGCAGTTCGGTTGCTCCCATCAGGTAGCGGTCGCATTCGCGGGCGGCGCCGCGGCCCTCGTTGATCGCCCAGACGATCAGGCTCTGTCCGCGTCGGCAGTCGCCGGCGGCGAAGACACCTTCCAGGCTGGTCGTGTACTGCTCATGCTCGGCTTTGAAGTTTGTGCGGCCATCCAGTTCCAGGTCCAGCTGTTCGCTGATGATATGCTCGGGGCCTAAGAACCCCAGTGCCAGGAAGACCAGGTCGCACTCCAGTTCCTGTTCGGAACCTTCCACGAGCGTAAACGGTGCGCCGTTGTCATCGGGTTTGGACCAGTCGACTTCGCAGATTTTGATCCCTTTTAAGTTGCCGTTTTCGTCGCCGACAAATTCGACGGTCGACATCTGGAACATCCGCGGATCTTTACCGAAGGCGGCAGCCGCTTCTTCGTGGCCGTAATCGACACGGAAGATTTTCGGCCATTGAGGCCAGGGATTACTGGCGGCACGCTCGCTCGGTGGCGGGGGCACGATTTCCAGGTTAATCAGGCTGGCGCACTTCTGCCGCATAGCGGTGCCCAGGCAGTCGTTCCCGGTATCACCACCGCCGATGACGACGACTTTTTTGCCTTCGGCGTTGATGAAGTTTTCCACGGGGGAATTCTGGTAGTGCGTGCTTTCCAGGCCGGAGTCCAGCAGGCTCCTGGTATTCTTCGACAGGTATTCCATCGCGAAGTGCACGCCGTTGAGTTCGCGACCGGCAATCGGCAGATCGCGGGGTTTGGTGGCGCCGGTACAGAGCACGACCGCGTCGAAGTCTTTCATCAGCTGGTCAGCGGTGATGTCAACGCCGATGGATGTGTTGGTGATGAATTCGACGCCTTCATCAGCCAGCAGATCGACGCGACGCTGCACGATCCATTTTTCCAGCTTCATATTGGGAATGCCGTACATCAACAGACCACCGATACGGTCATCGCGTTCAAAGACTGTCACACTGTGACCGGCGGTATTCAACTGGGCGGCAGCAGCCAGGCCGGCCGGACCGGAACCGACGACGGCGACCTTTTTGCCCGTACGGACTTCTGGTGGATTGGCGACGACCCAGCCTTGATCGAAGGCATGATCGATGATGGAGTTCTCGATGTTTTTGATTGTAACCGGGGGTTCTGTAATTCCCAGCACGCAGGATCCCTCACAGGGAGCCGGGCAGACGCGGCCGGTGAATTCCGGGAAGTTGTTGGTCTTATGCAGACTGTCCAGTGCATCCTTCCAGCGACCGTGATAGATGTGGTCGTTCCATTCCGGGATCAGGTTATTGACCGGACAGCCTGTAGCCATGCCGGCCAGTGTTTTACCGGTGTGGCAAAAGGGGATTCCACAATCCATACAGCGGGCGCCCTGGTTCCCCAGTTCTTCGTCTGTCAGGTGATCGTGAAATTCGTTCCAGTCCAGAATGCGCAATTCGGGTTTACGGTCTGCACCCAGTTCCCGGGGAAATTCCATGAAGCCAGTTGGCTTGCCCATAATTCTATCTCACTCTAAATAAATGTTATCTCTGTTGTTCGCGAAAGATATGCACTCAGTAAGACGCTCCTCTCACCCGATTGGAAGTTCAAGGAACGCCTGACGAAGCCTGCTTAAACGACGACCTCAGCTTCTTCAGCCGCCATTTCCTCTAACGCCCGTTTGTAATCCACGGGCATCACCTTCTTGAATGATTCCAGTTCCGATTCCCAGTGATCCAGGATCTTCCTGGCAATCGTCGAACCGGTGAATTTGCGATGGTTATCAATCAACGCTTTCAGTTCTGCGATGTCGTCGGCTTCTTCCACCGGTTCCAGTTCAATGGTTTCCAGGTTGCTGTTCTGCAGCAACAGCCCTTCGGGATCGTAGACATAAGCCACACCACCGGACATCCCGGCCGCAAAGTTTCTGCCGGTCTCTCCCAGAATGACGGCCCGACCACCGGTCATGTATTCACAACCATGATCGCCAATTCCTTCAACGACTGCCGAGGCACCTGAGTTACGCACGCAGAAACGTTCGGCGGCCTGGCCGCGGATATAGACTTCACCCTGGGTGGCACCGTACAGGTTCACGTTACCGACGATGATGTTGTCTTCGGGTGCGAAAGTCGAATCTTCCGGCGGATAGATAATGATTCTACCGCCGCTCAGACCTTTGCCCACATAGTCGTTGGCATCGCCTTCATGCTCAATGGTAATCCCGTGTGCCAGCCAGGCTCCCAGACTCTGTCCGGCGGAACCTTTACTGTTGATGTGGATCGTTTCATCGGGCAGTCCGTCTGCACCATGCGCTTTGGAAACTTCATGGCTCAGCATGGTACCAAAAGTACGATCGGTGTTCTTGAGTTTGACGTCAATCGTCACCGGTTCGCCTTTGAGTATCGCAGGCTGAGCTTCGCTGATGAGCACATTGTCGAGCACGATTTCCAGGCCATGCTGTTGATCCATCGTGCAATAGGTGCCCACATTGGGATGTGGTTTTTCCGCCAGTCGCAGGATCGGAGTCAGGTCCAGGTGCTTCGCTTTCCAGTGCGCGACTTCTTCGTCCAGCTGCAGCACATCGCTGCGTCCGACCATTTCGTCCATCGTGCGGAACCCGAGTTCGGCCATCAGTTCCCGGGCTTCTTCTGCCAGCAGGAAGAAGTAATTCACCACGTGTTCCGGCTGACCGGCGAACTTCTTGCGGAGTTCCGGATTCTGCGTCGCAATCCCCACCGGGCAGGTATTCAGGTGACACTTCCGCATCATGATACAGCCCATGGTGATCAACGGGCCGGTGGAGAAACCGAATTCTTCGGCGCCCAGCAGGCTGGCGATCACAATATCGCGACCGGTTTTCAACTGACCGTCGGTCTGCAGACGCACGCGGCTGCGGAGGTCGTTGAGCACGA
>NZ_CAXAVM010000280.1:0-7051 GCF_963972345.1 uncultured Gimesia sp.
GCCAGGAAGCGGATAGAACATGTTACTATTCGGAAAACTCAAAGCACCGCCTGCCGTATTGATGTCGTCACCATACCGGGTCTCCGCATGCAGAATGGCAGAGAACCCTTTATTCAGTCCCAGCTTCTCACCCTGGAACGTAAACATATAATCGCCTTTACCGCCATACAGAAACCTTTGTCGGCGACCACCGCTGGCAACCCCCTGGTAAAATTGCGTTAACTGAATATCTGCGATCACGCCATGCTCTGCCAGCCCCGAACGGGCACCAAACAGATCGCCCGTCAAATACTCACGTGAAAACAAACACTCAGAGAATTCATATCCACAATCAGCAGCGCCCACACAATCGTCACTCAGGCAATCGCCAGCTGCCGATTCAAAGCAGGCTTCCTGGCCCGTGACATGACTGATCGGAGCCAGCTCTGCATCGGCGAATGGCTGGTTGCTCTCCACCATCGTTTCAAGAAAGGGACTTGACGATTCCGAAACTGAGAATTCAACCTGCTCTCCCGCAAATACAGGAGGGTAACTCAGACTCATCGACAGCAGGGCAAAACTGATGACAGCAGATTTCATGAGACAGCTTTTCAATCCGGGACAGAGTGATAATGATGTCGTTCTTGCACTGATGGAGGGGCAATAACCAGCATGCTGACAAAAACTCCTAACTTGAGTTTAATCGTCAAAATCAGATCTCAGCCAATCTCTGCGAATTCGGATTTCATGCCTCATTCACAGTCAGTCGACTGGTTATACCGGTTGTGACGGTTGCCTGCTGGCAATGGCGTGCTTAAGCGTACAGGCGAGCGAGTGTTGACGTCTCGCTACAAAAATACCGACCCGGTTGTACTTTGAATCTGCTTATGTCATCTTCGTCGAAAAGAAAGACAATCATTTTTCAACCTGCATGGTTAACTGGATCAGCAACTCTGTCCCGGCAGCGAAGTTGTAGAACAACATTGGTTGAACACAGGAATAAATCACAATGAACGTGCGTGTGTTTGGCATCAGCGATAATTCCACACTGATTCCCTTAGCGGAAACCACACTTTCTGCCTCTTGGGTTCAGGATGACGTCCATCGCTGGGTTGATATCGAGGCAGCGACTCCCCGGGAACTGGAAGAACTGCTGACTCCGTTTCATTTGCGACCGGAAGTACTGGCAGCCTGTCTCACGCCGGAACGCAGCGAGCGTATGATGTCGCAAAAAAAAGCACTGTACATGGAGGTCCCCACGCACCTGGGCTGGGATCAGTCGGAAAAACCATATGTCTCTTTCCTCTGTCTGAAATCGACAGTGATCACAATTCATCGCGACAGACTGCACACAATTGAAGATGTGATTCGGGACCTGGATGGCGACGTCCCCCTGCATGCCAACAATTCCTCAGCCCTGCTGTACTATCTGCTGGTTGAAATCGGAAAACAGACTGTAAATGCAGCCCTGCGGGTACGTGAAGAAGCAGAACAGCTGGATCAGGCTTGCCATGAGAACCCGGAGGCCCTCGATCCTCAGAAAATTTCTATTCTACGCCGAAAAATCAGCCATTACGCGGCAGTCCATGATGATCACGCTTATTGTGCGGGCGTTCTGCAAACCGTCGAATCCGAGGCGTTCAGCTTCAGTGAGCAGTCCCGGTTTTTCGGCGATACGTTGCAGCTGTCGGGACTCTCTGGACAGATCATCGCGGGCACCGCCGACCGGGTGAACAGCCTGCAGCGTGACTATGATGCGGTCGTGCAGAGCAATGTAGAAAGCCGCCTCCAGTTCCTTACCATCCTCTCTGCTGTCTTCCTCCCCCTGACATTGATCTCCGGGCTCTACGGGATGAATTTCAACGATCTGCCTGGGATGGGGATTAAATCAGGATATCTGATCGTGATCGGCATCATGTTGGGCACTGCTGGAATCACCGCCGGATACTTTTATCTACGTGGATGGTTTGATTGATGCAGGGTTTTCATAAAAAATGATTTGTTGCCCTGCGTCTGGCTCATTTCAAAAGATGGAGACTCTACTTATCAAACAACATGAAATGTACCAGGTATCAAAATACGATGTCGCGCTGAAAGTTTATCATGGAGAATTTGTTCTGAGGTGATGCGGTGAAATATTTCTGCTGACTGTTGGCATTTGACTATCTGGGGATTTGCAATCAATCAGATGTCGCGTTTACTTTTACGAGGTTTTCAGGAACGAATTCAGGAAGGATGCTAGTGACCCATATTCAGGATCAGCAAGACCAGAGAAACGATTCTAAGCAGCTCAGATCGTTGTGATTTTACATGGAAAATTACAGTAACAGGGACTTGAAATCTTTAATAATAAATGGCTTAAGAGTCGGATTGTCAAGGTTTGAGCTTAGGACCTCTGCATCGCAAACGCAATTCGACATGCTTCGAACTGGCTTTAATGAATCGACTGACGCATCGAACCGACTAAAAGATGATACAGAGAAAACGTTCGTTTTAGCGAACTGCTATCGAATTAGTAGCTGATCAATTTAATTTATACGTACTGAATACGATCTTGCTGTACGCGAAATCAAAATACTATAATTCGTTCTAAATGTAAGCGTTCGGTCAATCCATACTTGACAAGTCGTGTAGTCTTGAGTGCTGGAGCACAGCATTCTAAGGAGACACGATATGGGACGTCCACCGAGTGGCCTCGACGACTATTTGGATTGGCAGGAGCGGCTTGAGAATTATAAAGCCAGTGGCTTGGAAGTGGACGTGTTCTGTCTCCAGGAAGGAGTTTCTAGAACGTCCTTCTATAAGTGGGTTGGGCAGCTGAAAGATGGTATTCCGGAGTCGATGCTGGCTGAGAAAGCGGCTCGAGAGCGAGCCGAATCGGGGGAAGCGGCGTTTGTACCGATCACTCTCAAAGCGTCTCCGGTGGAAATCGAATTGCCGAACGGTGGCATCGTGCGGCTGCCTCTGGGCGTCGGCCAGGCCGTGCTGGTGGAAGTGATCCGAGCTGTGGGCGCGCTGCGGCCCTGGAAGGGACCGAAGTCATGACGAACTTTCCCGACGTGCGAATCTTTCTCTGTACGACTCCGACGAACATGTGTTATAGCTTCGACAGTTTGATGGGACGCGCACAAGAAATCTTTGACCAGGATCCCACCTCAGGTCACTTATTCTTGTTCATGAACCGTAATCGCGATCGAATTAAGATCTTGTTCTGGGACCGTGATGGATTCTGCATTTGGTACAAACGACTGGAGCGAGGCACGTTCCAGCTCCTGACAACCACAAACGACGAGGAAGGCATTGAGCTAAATTATTCCCAACTCGTTAAATTGCTCGGCGGACTCGATCTGAGGACGGGACGCCGGCGGAGGCGGTACCGACGAACTGACTGACTCTTTTCGAATTTCTTTCGACATTCTGCAGGCAATGGTCTTTCCTCATGGGAAAGAGTTGGTAAAACAGTTCGTGTTATGGATAACGCCGACTTTCTTCCGACCAATGTCGCAGAATGCCATCGTCTGCTCATGGCTGCTTACCAGCAGTCGGTGCAGCTCCAGCAGTATACTGAAGATGCCGAGCAACAGGTCGCCAAGTCGGAGCAGCGGGTCGCAGAACTCAACCGTGTGTTAGATGCGACGTTGGCCTCATTTCAGGAACTTCAACAAGAACACGCCTCGACGCTAGAGGAACTGGCTTGGTACAAGCGCTGGGTTCATGGCCGCCGCCGCGAACGCATCATCGAAGGTGAAGGCCAACTGCATCTGTTTGATTTAACTCCCCCCGTCCATACAGAAGTTCCCGTTCCTGCTAAAGAGTCTCGTCAACAAATTGTGAGGCCAATTCGTCGGCGCGAGCTCGATCTTTCCTGTTTGCCACATCATCGGCATGAACTGGACCTGTCACCCTCCGAAAAAACCTGTGATTGCTGCGGGCGTGCCAAAGACCGGATTGGCGAAGATGTGACAAGGATTCTTGAGCACGTGCCATCCCAATTGGAAGTGCACGAGCATGTCCGTCCCAAGTACGCGTGCCGCTACTGCAAAGACGGCGTGTCGAGCCCGCCGCCACCCGAACGTCCGATTGCACGCGGCATTGCCGGACCTGGTCTGATTGCACAAATCGTCGTCAGCAAGTTTGGCGACCATTTGCCACTGTATCGTCAGGAAGACATTTTCGTACGTCATGGACTGCACATTTCCAGAAGCACGCTTTGCGATTGGGTATCGGCCGCGGCACAACTGCTGGAGCCACTTTACGAATTGCAACGGCAACTTGTCCTTCAATCTGCTGTGATGTGGACCGACGATACGCCGGTCAAAGTGCTCACCGGCGGTGAAGAAGGCAGCCGTCAAGGTCGTTTCTGGACCTATATTGGAGACAGCACACATCCATATTCCGTGTACGATTTTACGATGAGCCGCGGCCGGGATGGTCCACAGCGGTTTCTGGAGAACTTTCGCGGCTATCTCCACGCCGACGCTTATGCGGGCTACGATGCGATCTTTTTGGGATCAGACAGTGAGATTGTCGAAGTGGCCTGTTGGGCTCATGCACGGCGGAAGTTTTTCGACGCACGCAAGAATTACCCACGCGAAGCGCATCAGGTGCTGGAGTGGATCGGGCAGTTGTATGACATCGAAGATCGAGCGCGCGACCTGTCGGCCGAGGCACGCTGTGAATTACGTTGCGCTGAAGCCAACCCGGTGCTGGATCAGCTCGGAGCTTATCTCGCCCAACTTGCAAGTACGCTACTCCCCAAGAGCGCACTGGCCAAGGCCATCACCTATACGCGCAACCAATGGGACGCATTGCGGCGTTACACGACGGACGGCCGATTGACAATCGACAACAATACGTCCGAACGCACGCTGCGCCATCAGGCAATCGGACGGAAAAACTGGTTATTCCTGGGTAGTAAAAATGCTGGACCTCGGGCAGCGGTGCTGTCCACGGTCCTGGCCGGCGCAAAACGACATCGGATTGAACCGTGGGGGTACGTTCGAGAACTCCTGATGCGGCTACACGCCGATGATACCCGACTCGAAGAGATGCTTCCCGATCACTGGGCCACGGCGCATTCCGAAAGCGTATTGACTCATCGTCTCAATGAATCCCGTGCGAAGGCGGCAGCCAAACGCGACCGACGACAACGCCGACGTATCCAGACTCATCGTGTACGCTAACCAAATTCTGCCCCACTACCATGGGCAGGCCGGACGCTTACTTCTAAATGATGAAAATCGTATTCTATTAGAACTCTTAAGCTGCCCGGAAATATTGAATAATTAAGGTGGAAGACGCCGGACTAATAATTACTGGGTTCGAATCGTAAAAATTAGCATTTTCACAATATCTCCCGCCGATTGGTGTAGCCGTAAGTGATTGAAGCATAACGACATGCTGTAATATCACTTCATAAAGGTATGGAAGCCGTCTTCTTCAGAGAACCTACTTTATACCTTGATTGGGTAATCGATAAAATCCGCTTGAGGCTTTGTAAAATTCATTCTCTCAGACGTGCAAAATCATAGCGTTCTGATCACGGTTCAAACTCTTTGCTTTTCAGAATTGGAAAACTGCGGCCTTCGCTGAAGACTGTCACTCTCTGCTCGGTGCCGTAGTAAGTTTTTGTCAGCAAAGAAACATTTTCTTGAGCAAATTGAAGCCAGTCATTTACCTGAATCAATCCATTTTTTGATTCAATGTTGCGATTTTTAAATGGGCCACGATCAGCAGCCCCTAGCCCAGCCAATAGTGAATACGTCAAAGCACCATGTTCGAGTTCTTCTATTTCCTCCGCATTTTTTGACGCGGTAGCTGCAGCGATAATAAATGAGCCTGTCGAACGACGGAAATTTTCAAATGCACGTTGAAATTCAAATGGGTTACGAGTCATCCTGGTTTGCGCGACGGCACCTCCTGATTGGCAAGTATCATAAACTATAATCTTTTTCAGCGCAGGGACTTGATTAATCCATGACTCTAAAACATCACTGGGCAAACCATATCTTCTGGTAGCTTCATCCGGACTTTGTTTTCCAACAAGGGTAAACTCGTGTGGCAAGAAGAAATATCGTTGATGAACCATCCTCCCGTGACCAGATAGAGTTAAGATAAAGATGTCTTGTGGTTTGGCTTCTTTGCTGATTTTCAGTATCGCCCGCTGAATATTCCTGGCAGTTGCTCTTGAATCCAGGAGGGTCTGCACATGAACGCGACCTGTTCCATAGCTTTCAATTCCTCTTTTATTGAACACTTTTGCAATCGCATCCGCATCATTTACAGCATATTTCAAGTTATGGGCCTCATCAGTGTATTTATTCACCCCAACTGCTAATACATATAGTTCAGACTTTTCTGTTGGTTCTGTGTGTATAAATGAAATATGGACAGGCTCACTTTCCCAGGAACCATCCCTGGATGCGCTATTGATAGAAATATTATTTTCCCCCTCAATCAAAGGCAAATCAAACTTCCACCTCAGATTCTTGCCCTCTTGGATTGGTTTGCTTTTAACAGCTACCGTAGTGCCATTCTGTTTAATCCGAGGCGTTTTAATTCCACCACCATTATCTATTATTGTTGCTTCGATAGTGACAATCGCATCTTCTATCGTTTTACTGTTACCCGGACTTACAATACGAATAGTTGGTGGAATCTTTTGTCCCAAATCTATCTCGGGAAGCGGGGTCTGTCCTATTAGGATAGAACTAAGTAAGCCGGGGCGATAGTAATTCTGGAAGAACCGTTCAACCGGAACAACGTTCAACTCCTTGCCAACGCGGTACATAATCTGTTCCATTCCAGCTTTTGAACCATCGAACATACCCTCCGGAGTTGCCACCAACCAATCATCAACTTCATCAAGATTAAAAACTAAGCTACGCAGTTCTCCTGTGTCAGTATCCCAGAGACGCAGAATGTCATCCGATGACCAAGTGACAAATAGTGACTTGTTAAGATTTGAATTTAAAAATGTAACACATGAAGTCTTTTGAGATTCGAATTTACGTAGCCTAACTCCGTTCGCTGTCTCCCAGAGAATTAGTAAGCCGTCTATAGATCTTGTAAG
>NZ_CAXAVM010000281.1:0-7039 GCF_963972345.1 uncultured Gimesia sp.
CAGATGGAGATGGTATCAAGGGGGGCGCAGATTTCTTTCATCGTATATCCGCCAGCAACACATGCATTAAAGATTCGTGCGCCATCCATGTGGGTTTTCAAGCCGTTTTCGTGCGCCCAGTTACAGATATCAGTGAGCTGATCGAGAGGGTAGTAGTGTCCTCCGCCAGCATTGGTCGTATTTTCTACGCATAAGAGTCGGGTGCGGGTCAGATGCTGATCGTTGGCGCGAATCTTTCCGCGGAGACCTTCTACCGTCAACATGCCTCGTTCACCGGTCAAGGTTCGGCAGCTGACACCACTCAGAATCGCGGGGGCGCCTCCTTCAAAAATAGCGATATGCCCGAGTTCATGAATCAGCAGTTCATCGCCGGGCAGGCAGTGAGCACGCAGACCCATCTGATTGGACTGCGTTCCCGAGCAGGCAAAGACGGCGGCTTCCTTACCAAGCATCTCACAGACCATGGCTTCGAGCCGATTGACTGTCGGGTCTTCCCCATTCATGTCATCGCCCAGTTCTGCAGAAATCATTGCCTGCAGCATTGCGGGTGTGGGTCTGGTTTTCGTGTCACTGCGAAGGTCGATGAAAGACGAACTGTCTGAATCCACGGCTGGTTTCCTTGTCATTCGTTACGGTAATACTGGGTTGTGTGCGGTTATTTCAGAAGCGAACAGAAAATGATCTCTCCTGAGTTCAGGTTTTGGGAGCGGCTATCTGCAGGTCATTGATGGAAAGAAAACTGTTGAGGCTACCTGAGCGAAACCCCTGCAGATCCAGTGTCACATTCCGAAAACCGAGCTGCAGGAAATGGTCAGAAATCTGAGTGAGCGCTGCGGGAGTGGTCAGTTTGGAAATTTCGTCCAGGGGCACTTCAATGCGGGCCAGTTCATTGGGTTCCAGCCGTACGCGGAGTTCGCGAATCTGGAACTGTTCACGAAGAAACTGTTCCCCTTGATCGATTCTCTGCACCCGCTCCTCTGTGACTTCAACCCCATAGGCGATGCGGCTGGACAGGCAGGGGTGCGCGGGTTTATCCCAGATGGGCAAATCCCAGTGACGTGCCAGGGCGCGAACGTCTTCTTTGGTAAATTCCGCTTCGATCAACGGGCTGCGAACTTGGTAATTGCTCGCTGCCTGCATGCCGGGACGATGATCACCGCGGTCATCCAGGTTGGCACCATTGACCAGCGTGGCGGATTCCCAGTCGGTTCCCGCGATGGATTGGCTGAGAATCTGGTACAGTTCGGTTTTACAGAAAAAGCAGCGGTTGGGTGCATTGGCCCGGTACTCGGCTGTAGCAAATTCCGATGTGGAAACCAGGCGATGCGGAATACCGATCCGTTCAGCCAGTTGAATCGCTTCTTCTTTTTCGCCCGCTGCCAGGCTGGGACTGACTGCAGTGGCCGCCTGTGCGTATTCGCCCCGTGCCAGATAAGCGGCCTGGGCAACGACGGTACTGTCCACACCAGCAGAAAAAGCGACAATAATCCGCTCCATGTTCGCCAGGATTTCAGTCAGACGTGTGGATTTCCGGGATAATTCTGCGGTCAGAGACATAATCAAAAGAGAAGAATATATATGAGGTTATCAGGAATTCATGCGATCGGTTACTATTATAGACAACCCGGGGCGGCATTGTCTTGGAACTTCCCGCGAAAATCCTGGGATTCCACATCAAGACCGCCAAAAAGGCACGAATCCGTTGTGGAGAAGGGAGGTTCAGTTAATAAGGGAATTTACAGACTGTCTCCGGATCTGCGATTCATTACATTCAGATCTTTTTTCTCATTCCCGGGACGATTATACTGAAAACAATAAAAAATGAGGGGGATCTCAAGTTCGGGGCACCGGATTGAGGCTGCCTTTCAAAAATACAGATGTCTGATTGAGCAAACGACTGATCAGTCAGAAGCGTCTCTCCTTCCGCCTCCTGTCTGGCGGAGCAGGGGAGTCGCTGTGAATTACCGCAATCGATCCCATTCAATACTAAGAGGAAAGTTATGTCTTATCGGTCCGTTCAGATTACTCGATTCCTGCTGGCGCTGGTTCTGTTCTCCGGAATACTCACTGCCACCAGCCAGGCGGCGAAGCTGACTGCGGAACAACGCAAGGAACTGGCTTCGATCAAACGGAACCTGGGAAAGGTTGCCACACTGATTCGTCAGAAAAATTATGACGAAGCGAAAACTCTGACCGATGAAGAAGAAGCAAAGCTGGATAAGCTCGCACTGGATGCGATGATCCCCGAAACGGATCCTGTCATTGTCAGTACCAAACGCCTGATTGCATTACGTCGTACTGTTCTGGAAAAAGCCATGGGAGGGGGAGGCGGCGCTCCTGGTGCAAATAAAGGGATCAGTTTTGAATCACAGATCGCACCGATTCTCAATGAGAAGTGTGTGAACTGTCATGGCACGCAACGCGCGAGCGCGAATCTGAAGCTGGATACTTTCGCCGACATGCGAAAAGGGGGGCGGAGTGGACTGCTGCTGGTGCCGGGAAATCCGAAAGCCAGCCTGATGGCACTCAAATTGATTGCCCCCGATAATCAGCGGATGCCTAAAAATGCTCCGGCTCTGGAACGGGATCAAATTGAGTTGATTGCAAAATGGATTCAGGAAGGGGCCCGCTTTGATGGCGAGAAAGAGACCGATCCCATCGGGGCTTCCGCGAAAGCAAAAATGAATCCCGTCAAAGTGGAAATGGCGACGGGGAATGAAAAAGTTTCTTTCATGGAAGACATTGCTCCCTGGATGCTGGATTTCTGCATGCGTTGTCACAGTGGAAACAATCCGGCCAGTGGATTCTCGGTGGTGACCTTCGAAGATATTTTGCGCGGTGGTGATACCGGCGAGGTGATTGTGCCCGGAAAACCGGATGACAGTCGTCTGTGGCAACTGGTCGGTTTGCAGGATCCGATCAAGATGCCTCAGGGGCAGGCCTTGCTCAAACGTAAAAATGCCACTGATCTGAAAACCTGGATCGAAGAAGGCGCCAAGTTCGATGGTAAGAATGCCAAAGGCAACCTGCGGGAAATGGTGCCGACCGAAGATGAGAAACGAATGGCAGAGCTGGCGAATCTCTCGCCGGAAAAATTTGCAGATCTCAGAAGGGAAACCCTCGAGCCGACCTGGAAACGCGCGTTAAACAACGAAAAGCCGGAACTGCTCGAGACAGATGATTTTATTTTCTATGGCAATGTCAGTTCAGACCGACTGAAGCAGATCGCTGGCTGGGCAGAAGCACAGGCAGACGAGTTACGCAAACTGTTCAATGAAAAACAGAAGCCACTCTGGCGAGGCAAGCTGGCTGTGCATGTGATCAAAGACCGGTTTGGTTATTCGGAATTCAATCTGACCATTGAAGATCGCCGGATCGACCCTGCCACAACCTGGCATTCCAAAGTCACGCCGACTTCTCTGGACGCGTATCTGGTTCTGCAGGATGTCGGCGATGAAGCGACCGTGGATTCCCCGGGCCTGCAGACGAATGTGGTAGCAGGCTTGACCAACGCGGCGATCCAGCGTGGAGAAGGGGAGGTGCCGATGTGGCTGGCCCGCGGGCTGGGAATGCTGCTGGCTGCAAATGGTTCTTCCAGTCAAAAATATTTTGAGTCGTTAAGGCAGGAAGCACTCGATGCGGCTCCCAAAGTGACACGACCTGAAGAACTGGTTGCAGAAGGGACCTTTTCACCTTCCGAAACAACGGCCGTCGGATTTACGCTGGTTGAGTTTCTGATCAACAACGGGGGAGCCCAAAAGATGGCGCTGTTGTTGAAGGAGTTCAAAGCGGGAACCGCGGCTCCTGCAGCATTGCAGAAAGTCTACGGGACGAATCTGCGGGCACTGGCGATAGCCTATGCCAAGACGCTGCGCCCCGGGAAGTTGAATTGATTTTCCTGTGAATCGGAATCAGACAGAAATGCAGGGGGGCCCCGTTTCCTGTTTTGGGAAATGAGTGGCAGCCCTGTGATTCTGCGATCAGTCCGCTATAATCAACCGCCTTGAATGTCTCGTACTGATGCGTGTGACCAGGGCTCGTTAAACCCATGATGGATGTAAATATTATTGGCGGTGGAGTGATCGGACTGTCGATCGCTTACGAACTGGTAAAGCAGGGCTTGACCGTTGCCGTCTTTGATCGTCAGCAGTTCGGCGAGGAAGCCTCCTGGGCCGGTGCCGGCATGCTGCCTCCCGCAAAAATGGAATGCGCGACAACCCCCGGCGGCCAGCTGCGCGCCGCCAGTCAGCCATTGTGGCCCGAGTGGTCACGTTGTCTGCAGGAGGAATCGGGGATCGATAACGGCTACCTCAATTGTGGTGGTCTGCATGTGTCTCTCTCTGAAGAAGTCGCAGACTGGCAGAATTATGTCGACGACTGGCGCAGAACCGGGACCGTTGTCGAAGAACTGGATTCGGTTTCGTTACGGGAACGCGCACCCTTTTTAAGTGAGCAGATCCAGAGTGGATTCTATCTGCCCGAAATGGGACAGGTTCGTAATCCGCGACATATGAAAGCACTGCTGTCTGCCTGTGCCAGTCGAGGAGTCGCGCTGCATGCAGGGGCTCCTGTCATCGGATTTAAAACCGAAGGAGAGAACGTCACGGGAGTACGAACACCTTCCGGAGTTCATCGGGCGGGGCAAACAGTGATCGCCGGAGGCGCCTGGTCACCGGAAGTGCTCAGCAGACTCGGCATTCAATGTGATCTGATCCCCGTTCAGGGACAGATTGTCCTGCTGTCGATGAAACGACTGCTGTTTCGCCAGGTGATTGAAGCGGGGCGTCGTTATCTCGTGCCACGCAGCGACGGCAAAATTCTGATCGGCTCTACTGAAAAACAGGCTGGCTTCAATAAAGAGAATACGGCAGAGGGAGTCGCCGGGTTGATCGCGTTTGCGCAGTCAGTCGTGCCCGGCTTGAAGGAGGCAACATTCGAACGCGCCTGGGCGGGCTTACGGCCGAAGTCAATAGATGGATTACCTTACCTGGGGCGCGTCGCAGGATATCAGAATCTGATCATGGCCGCCGGGCATTATCGGGATGGCTTACAGCTTTCGCCGATCACCGCGAAGCTGATTCGGCAGTTAATCTGTGGGGAAGAACCAGAAATTTCACTGGAACCGTTTTCCTGCAGTCGCGGTATTCAAACTGATTGAGTTATCTTCATCGAGGAGTTTTCCACTTGAGAGCTGTTGTACAAAGAGTGTCCCGCGCGAGCGTGACGGTGAATGGTGAGATCACGGGAGAAATCGAGCAGGGGTTTCTGGTCTTGCTGGGTGTGGAGCAGGATGATACGCAGGATGATGTGATTTACCTCGCTCAAAAAGCAGCCGGTCTGCGAGTGTTTGAAGATGCGGACGGAAAAATGAATCTGGCATTATCCGATGTGAACGGTAAGATGCTGGTTGTGAGTCAGTTCACCCTGCTGGGAGACTGTCGTAAGGGACGCCGTCCGAGTTTTGTGAATGCGGCGCGGCCCGAACAGGCCAATGAACTCTACCAGAGTTTTGTGGCGGAAGTCCGCGGTCAAGGTATTGAAGTGGAAACGGGACGTTTTCAGGAACACATGGATGTGGAACTGGTCAACGATGGCCCTATCACGCTGCTGATTGACAGTAAGAAGCAGTTTTAAATGTCGCGCGCCTGCGATTTTTTGTGATCCGCTTTCATTGCCGCTGAACTGAGGTAAAACCCGGAACCAGGCTGGTAAAATTTTGACCGATGGCCCCTGCTTTTCTATTTTGAAAATTCAGCCTCGTTTATCTTTGCTTCTGCCATTTCAGACCCAAAATCTGGGCTTTCCGCGGGGCTCGATTTTGGCCTATAATCCCCTTCCCTTGAATGGATGAAAAATCGGGGGAGTACGAGCAGGGGAGAGGGCCACTCCCGAAATTTCTCATGGACGAGCCGAAATAGACAGGATGTCGCGATGTGGTTTGATTTGCTGATAGTTGGGATTCTGATTTATGCTGTCTGGAAAGGTGCCTCCAAAGGCGTCGTCTGGCAGCTGGCCGCGATTGCAGCTCTCGTGCTCTGCTTTGCATTTGCGGAATCTCTGTCGCTGCAACTGGCGCCTCTGATTAATGTCAAACCGCCGCTGAATCGCTGGATCGCGATGCTGGCGATCTACATTGCATTCTCGTTTATCTCATTTACATTGGCGCGGAGTTTAAAGACCGCCATCGACTCATTGAAGTTTAACGAGTTCGATCGCCATCTGGGCGCTGTGCTGGGACTGCTGAAAGGCGTTCTGTTTTCTTTGTTCCTGACATTCTTTCTGATTACGATTTCAGAAACGGCCCGGGCAACCGTTCTTGAGTCGCGCAGTGGTTATGCTGCGGCAGTGATTCTGAATGAAATGGCGCCGGTGATGCCGGAAGAACTGCATCATATTCTGGATACCTGTCTGGCCAAGCTGGATCATCCTGGTGTTGATCTGCACGATCATCATGATGATGAGCTGTTCGGCGATGACCACGACCACGATCAGCACGAGGATCACAATCCGTTTCCTCCCGGTTCGAATGATCTCCCCAATCCCTTCTTTGAGAAATCAGGAAGTGGCGGTTCTGATGTCCGAACCACAAAACAGGATTCCTTACTGAAAGAGATTTTGAAAAGTATTCCCAGCTATCTTAAGAGTGAACTCGAAGACAAAGTAATTGAAGCCTATAACGCGACCTCACCTGAGGATCGGGAACGGTTCGCCAGGGAACTGCAGTCGCGGATTCCCGGCGTACTGAGAAATGTGACCAACGACTGGCAGGACGGCCAGCCACAGACATCCTCGACGGAGAATTCACTATTTGGTCCCAATGGGGGGCAGGCGACTCCGGAAACACAGGCTGTCACTCAGGAACGCACGGAACTCCTGGGGGGGATTGCCGCCGTCTATTCTGATTACCCGGAAGCACAGGACTCACTGATCGAAGAATTTGATGCCACGCTGACGGGACTGCCAGACCAGGTGGTCCTGGCGGTCTTGCGTGACTGGCGGGCAGACCTGTTATTAAACGGGGGAGACCCCGATCCCAAAA
>NZ_CAXAVM010000282.1:0-6932 GCF_963972345.1 uncultured Gimesia sp.
CGACTGATCGTAGAGTCGTTACTGGGATTGAACCTGGATGTAGATAAGTTGAGCCTTAAGCCCTGCCTTCCGGCTGACTGGACTGAATTCAAGATTCATTATCGCTATCGCGAAACGTTCTATCATATCACGATCCGTAACGAAAACTCAGATGCAGCAGTTTGCTGCATGACACTGGATGGCGAGGAGCAATCGGACAATACTATAACTCTCGTCGACGACCTTCAGGATCATAAAGTCGAAATCACCATGAGACCGAAAGAATATTCGAACAATAAGTGAAACTGTGGAAATCTGTTAGAAAACGCTGGTAAATTACTGAAGCCGGGATCAGCTTCCACTAGCACAATTAAACATTCACAACAGATCTAGGTATCACTCTTGTCACATCCACCAGATCGCGGTGCTGCTTGTTGCGAGAGTACTCGACAACCATACGGCGCGACATACTGGTGATCTTATCCCACGGTGACTTCATCCTGAAATCACTGCCCCACCTTGGAAGACCCATTTCAGACGGCGATGAAGCCCTGCGTATCGTTCCGGAAAGGATGTGAATATTCCCAGACGCGAGAACTCGCGCGAATATGACTGGAATATTGTGACAGATCACTCGGTTGATTATACGAGGTCATTTTAGGAATCATCCTCGGATTGAAGATTGAGTGAAATCTCAGAAGTTGCGCTCTGAGATGAAAAATGTATGCGAGGAAGCATCGGCAGTAACATGCCGGACATGCAACGCATTAGACACGCAGGGATACATGCTGTTATAATAAGCAGCATTCCGAGCCCGGAACTGTGTCCCGTTTTACTGTAGCATCTTGAGGGACATTGAGACCGAGTATAATAGATTGAAAATCGCTATGGTTAATTGTGATGCCTTCTTAAAATCTAAAAAACACTTAAACAGCGATTCATCTGGAAAATAAAGGTCTAAAAGCCAGTTTTCAGTACGATAAATGTCCAGGGGAGCGGTTTTTGAATACCCGGCGGAAAACTTCCCCTTACCTTTCATTGGGCTCACCTGAAAAAAATATCGGCTGGCCGGGAACCTTCGACAATCAGGAACATACTCATGACACGTGAACCATTGGTTGACCACGGACAAACCCTCAACAGCCCCGTCGGCAAAGTGATCGGCTTTGTAAATGGCAAAGTTGAATTTGAAGCGTTTGCAGATGTATTGCTGGCTGCCGGTTATCCAGCAACTGCGGTTACTGTGCTTCAGGGCGAAGACGGCATTCATCTCCTGGAACGGATGGATGAAAATCGTTTCTTCTTCTCAGATTCCGAGGACAGCATTATCCAGACCGGCATCGAAGAACTGAAGCGGGGACATTACGCCGTGTCCATTGAAGTCACCGATCGTGAGCATGCCGTGGACATTGCGAATCTGGCAAAGCCACACAGTGGACACGGTTTTGTGTACTTCGGGACCTGGGTCAACGAGCGGCTTTCGAACTGACTGATGAACGTGAAAGCACCGTTCGAGGCTGTATCCACTGTACCGAAAACAAGAGCTCTATTACACCCCCTGGGTATTGATATAAATCTTTGTGACGCGTTCTAACGGGTCTGGTTTACCCAGCGATGGACGACCGCGTTCAAGTCGGGTTCTTCACCTTCGGGGGTTTCGAAGTAATAATGCTCCAGGCGAGAGATGGAGACACCCAGTTCCTGCTTGCCTGTGGGACTTAGTCCATTGGTACGTTCGATATCTTTCAGCAAGCCGAGGACCGTAAACGGCGTAATCTTTTCCGGCACCTGATAACGGGCAGATGTAACAACCGGTGCTTTGCGGGCAATCAATCTGTAAATAATTACGAGCAAAATCAAGACTGCGAAAACAACGGACGCAGGAACCATCCATGACTTTTCCGGAGTTCCGTATTCCTGCTGCAGCATAATATCCGGCTCAACCGAAACCAGGTCAGCATCCTCGAATCGCTGATAGGTAACTTCATGATCTTCCTGTTTCGGCAACCCGAATGAAAATGTTTCCGGGTGTCTGGTGAGATCCGGACGCGCTTCCATGGAAACCAGCCAGAGCCTCTCGGAATTGATGGCATTCCCCGCTTCCGTTTTGTCAAATTGAGAAACCGAGACCCCTTCATTTTCGACAGCGGTCACGTCAAATTCCTTTGGTTTCAAATCAACAATCTGATCCAGGTCAGGAATCAGGCCGACACCGGTCGCGCGCACTTCCAGTTTCAGTTTACCGGCTTTGGCTTCGCGTTCATCGAGGGTCTGTGTAATCTGCAGATTCTTGAAGGGTCGCAGATCTCCCTGTTCCGGTGAGGCATCAATGGGTAAGGCAGCGGAAGTAACAGGCACCACCGCATAGCCGGAAGTATCCATGAAATCCATGTCGAGGGTCAGGGCTGGAATCTTATCGACTTCCGGCCCTTTGGGTTTCAACAGCAGGTATGCATACGGAGTCATCCTCCAGCCATATTCTTCCGTGGCGCGAGAATGCACGTCTTCGCTCTGAAATGTGATCGAGAGAATTTCAAAATGTTCTTCCAGGGACTGTTTGGCAGCCTCTTCAAATTTATCACGGTAATTTTCCAGGGGACGACCATAATTGTAATAGTAATAACCGCCTTGATTCTGGTTTTGCAGATACTTGGAAAAACCGCCCGACTCGCGTTCTATTTCTTTGGTATGCCGCAGATTGACGAACAGGCCGAACGGCGCTGTATGCCCCACGACATCGGAACCATCGATGCGTGTCTCCAGCTTGATTTCGGTCACGAGGTCCTTGTAATAATCATAGACTTTCTTCGCTTCCCGTGCCTGTTCATGATCGCCCACAATCTCGAAACCAGCCTGGAGGTAACGAAACTTGACACCAGGCTCAACCGCACTGAGTCGTACAAACAGCGAGTTGGCGAACTGATCCATGTGACGTTTGCCGATTTCGCCCGGCAGCCCCTCAATGGCTTCCCGGATTAATGGATATTGCGTGGGATCGGAAACCGTCGCATGAGTGATCTTGCCCAGATCCGGCGCACCCAGACTGGCGTAAAACCAGGTCTCGTAGACAGTCGATTCCTGTTTTTCTTCTTCAAGCTGCTCCACCTCAGCCGCATACAGTTCCGCTGCCTTCTGGAATCCCTCCAGTGAAACCTGGCGTCGCTCGGAAAATTCCGTGGTGCGATTCAGTTCCTGTTGGAATTCATTCGCATCATGGTCCAGTGCCGCTTTCGCAAGCTGGACCGACCAGGATTGGGGATATTTACTGATCGCTTTACTGAGAACCTGTTGCGCTGTCGCGTAACCCTGTAAAACTTCGCGCTCGATGTCTTTCTGCTTGCGGTTGGTCTTGGCTGCTTTCTGAGTGGCAGGCAAACGCCAGACTTTGCCGAGATTGGTCCGCATGGTTTGAATCAGCGATGCCAGCGTGTTGGGGTTCAGTCCATCCACGGTTCCGTAGATTTTTTCGATAGCATCCAGTTGATAAACTTCTGCAGAGCTGTGAACCTGCGTAAATGCCTGGGTAATGAGTTTCTCATCAATGGGTTCGATAGGCAGATCATTGATCCGTTGAATCCAGACCGCGAGTTCTTCCAGGTTGCGAACCTGTTTGGAACGTGTCAGAGGGATTCCCTGGGCACGCTGATTAAAGCCGTAGGAGAACATATAAATGCTGGTCCGCTGCTGTTCAGAATTAGGGTTATGGTTCTTCGTCCAGACCCGCAAAAACTCTTCGGCAAGCGACTTTGCTTCGCGCGGATTCAGAGGAGCCAGCCGTTCAATATAGGGAAACGCTTCCTCCTCTTCTTCCACTTTCAGGTATAGTTTTGCGATGGTTGTCTGGAACTCCAGATGCAGTGAATCATCAATTAATGCCATCCATTTCTCATCGGGAAGCATTTCAAGAACTTTCCCGGTCGCAATGGCCCGAATTTGATTCTGACGCTGCATCTGCTGTTGCATCATCACACCGTCGGTATAGTAGTAGTTCCCGTAATAATCCCGCTGCATCATTCTGGAACGGCTGGTGGAATAATCGTACGTTTGAGAGATTTGTGCTTCCCGTAACCAGTTGGACGCCATCATTTGTAATGTTGACTGCCACGCGCGGGCCTGTTCGGGCGCTGCTTTCAGTAAGGCATCGACGGCTGTTTTCTGTAATTCGAGGCTATTTAATCTAAAATGACTGTTCGTGCTTTGCGTCTGGATCCCCAGCGCGACCGCTGCCCCAATGCTCGAAAGAATTTCTTTGCCCCGTTCAGGACGTTTGCTGAAGCTTTCGCTCAGCCAGGCTTGTCCTAATTCCTCTTTGATGCGCGGCGTCAGTTCCACCGCACGCTTTAATGCTTCTTCTTTTTCAGAGGCACTGATCTCACCGACCGCGAGAACAGCCTGCAGCGCTGTCCATGCTTTTTCCAGGTGCTCACTCTTTTTTTCGTATTGCGGGAGCGCAAGATAGTACCGCGATAATAAATTCAGTGCTTCGCGATCATCCTGTTTGATGGCTTCCTCGAGCGCGGGCAAAAACTCTGCCAGGTACTGAGCCTGACCGGAATCTGCCAGCAGCCTGGCGATCTGGCGTTGCGTCAGGAGAGGCTTTCCTGCAGCAGCCTCCGACTTTGCTGCCTGTGTTTCCGGTTGTATTTCCCGAAACCGTTTGAGGTACTCTTCGATTGAAAAACCGTTCGCGATCGAGATGCGGAACACGCCAGCCAACTGACCGAATAAGGTGTTTTTCTGCTTCAACTGGGCAGCGAGTTGCGGATTCTGTTGCAGCAGAATCTGCATCTGGGTGGTACTGATGGAGCTTTGAGGCAGATTCTTTGCCTGAATCTTTTCAGTCGAATCAGCGGGTAACAGGGCAGCCAGTTCGAAAAAGTCATCAACGGTGATCACATTCTTTTCTGCATACTGGGGAAAGCGGGTCCCTGGTTGCTGAACAGGATTCTGCAAAGACGACAGCAGCTGCAGATAAAGGGCCTCATATTCAGCCTGGGGAAGTGTGTTGAAAAATGATTTCACTTCGCCCCAGTTCCCGAGGGTGACATATTGCTGCAGGTTCTGGAGCTGCTTCTCAAACTGTTTCAACTCGGCATCCAGTTTCTGCTCACGTGCTTTCTTATCCGCTGCAACCTGCTGTTCATCTGTAAGTGGTCGCTGTGCCTCCAGGGGCTGGTCTTCCGTCTTCGCTTTCTCTGATTTGGATTCGTCTTCTTCCGGCGTTGCCCAGGCTTGGATGATGGCCGAAGAGCGTCGATCAAACTTCAGCTTTTTAATCGCTGCCAGTCGTTTCTGTTCATGCGCTTTTTCCTGGGCATCGTCGGTTGAGGTCGATGCTGCGTCAGTCGTTGTCATAGAACTGCTGGCACTGCTGGCGGCTACCTGAGCCTTGACAGGTGTGGCATAAGCGGCTGCAGCCGCAGCGAAGACTTTTGAAGTCTGTCCCGACGAAGTCACCGCTCGGCCCTGGGCAGAACAGATATCAGCATTTAAGGCCAGAATGAACGTTGCGAATGTGATCGAAAGAGCGAGATGAAGTCGCTGCATCGGTAGTCACCTTTATCAATACAGAATCAAATTGACAGAATCGTAATCAGAAACAGAGCGGTATCAAAATCGTCCGGCGGCTGTTATGAGCCACTTTTATCGGGCGGCGGACCGGAGCTGGCTCCCCGATTGTCCTTGGGCTTCTTCTTTCCGGCCCCTTTTTTCTTACCTTTGTTTTTGCCCTGTTTGTTACAAACGCCGTTACAGCAGCCTTTGCATTGACATTGTTTCGGGATCGGCATTCCCTGCAGATCGGTGAGATCGAGGTTGGCCAGTCGAATCACGGCTTCCAGATTTTCCTGCTGCTCCATTAATTCCGTCTTGCTGCCTGTCAATGCGGCGTTTTCTGCCAGCAGTCGGTAGTTCTGTCGCGCGGATTCGATGATCGGTTCCCAGCCCTCTTTTCCCACTCCCTCAAGCCGCAGAGCCCAGGTCACATAATATTCGGCATTGGCCATCGCAGAACGCGTTTCTTTCACCAGTTCCGCATCTGGCTGAGGTTCCTTCTGCAGTTCGTCTAAGAGCGCCTGCAGATCGAGATAGGCATCGGGCAATTGCCCATTCAGCATCATCGCCTTATCGCGTTCCAGCCGCAGCTTTTGTGCTTCTTTCACCCGGTCAGCCGGAACCAGCGGCAATGCTTCATTATAAAGTCGGACCGCCTGATCCCAGTTTTCCAGCTTGACGGCAGTTTGCGCCGCCTTAATTCTCTGGTCCACTTCATCAAGCTTAAGCTGTGCCTGACCTGGTCCATAATGATAGGCCCCCACGAAACACGGGACCAGTCCCCAGCAAAGCAGCATCATGATTCTCATTGGACTTTCCTTCCTGCAATCAGTTCCTATTGCACAATAGACAAATCAGGTTTCCTGTTTCCGTTGTCCCGACAGTTATGAAGCCGCGGGATGCAGTTCTCTGGATTTTCGGGAAGGGTCTGACTTCAGCCTGGACCGCTCCCTGTTTCTTCGGCTTGTTAATACACCTGGTTTCCAGCCTGTCCCCCAATAATGGAGTAACCAGGGCAACAATGCATAAATCAATGCAGACAAGCCGCAGGCAGCCAGTGCATACTCGCGACGGGTCAGTTTTTCAAAGGGATTTTCTTCTCCCCCCACTGCCAGATGATCAATCAGATCAGTGCTGAGGTGTTTCTCATTTCCATTGTGATACGTGCCATTCAAGCGAATTGCCACCTGTCTCAGTGTCGAGACATCCTGTCGGGAATGATGTCCATTAATAAACGACCCTTTCACTGTATCTCCTACGCCGATCACAACAGCATTCGCAACCGAGGCCGGCATTTTCGGCATCCCCGCGCCGGGCACGGTATCGCCATCGCTGATCAACAGCAATGTTGTACTACGCGGGTTCCAGTGTAGTACAACATTGCTGTTGATCAGCGATGG
>NZ_CAXAVM010000283.1:0-6797 GCF_963972345.1 uncultured Gimesia sp.
CGTCCTCGCCGATTCGCACGTCGATGGGGTACTTGTCGTTCTTTCTCCCCAGGCGATGACCGATCCGGCGGGAGCCGCCGCTGCAGTTATCAAAGTTGCGAAGTCGACCTCAAAACCGATCCTCACCTCCTGGATGGGCGGGAAAAAAGTTCATGAGGGAATTACACGTCTGAACAACGCCGGCATTCCCACTTACGATACTCCGGAGCAGGCCGTTCGGGCGTTTATGTACTTGGTGACCTATGCCCGGAATCACCAGTTTCTGTATGAAACTCCCCGCGCGATGCCGGTTCAATATTCGCTGGATCGCCCCCACCTGCGGGAACTGGTGGAAACCGCCTTACAGGAGGGGCGCGACATTCTCTCCGAGCATACATCAAAGTCACTCCTGGAAGCTTATGGAATACCAGTCAATCCAACAGCGATCGCCCGCAGTGCTGAGGAAGCCGTGCAACTGTCTCACCAGATGGGCGTGCCGGTCGTGCTCAAAGTCTTCTCAGAGCAGATCACTCACAAAACGGATGTGGGTGGTGTCGAACTGGGCTTACACGATGATGATGAAATCACGGCAGCCTATAACCGCATCATACAGCGCGTGCAGGCAGCACGCCCCGAAGCGGAGGTGGAAGGAGTGACCGTTCAACGAATGGTTTCCGAGCCGAAAGGGCATGAACTGATTTTGGGAGTCAAACGGGATCCGGTATTTGGGATGGTACTGCTGGTCGGAGCAGGGGGAACCACTGCCGAATTATATCAGGATCGTTCGCTGGAACTTCCTCCATTGAATGAACGGCTGGCCCGCCACGCGCTGGAGATGCTGCGAATCTGGCCTTTATTGAACGGCTATCGAGGGCATCCCGCAGTGAACCTGGATCAACTGATCGAAGTGTTGATCCGGTTGTCTTACTTTGTAGCCGATTTGCCGGAAATCGTGGAACTGGATATCAATCCTCTTTTGGTGACCCCCGACTATGTGATTGCCCTTGATGCACGGATTGTTGTTAACCGGACATTGAGTGATTCGTCGTCCCGCTCCTATTCACACCTGGCAATCCGACCCTACCCGGAGGAGTTTACAAAAACAGCCAGGCTTAAGGATGGTACCCTGGTACGACTGCGTCCAATTCAACCCGAGGACGAAGAAAAATGGCATGAACTTCTGCGAGGCTGTTCGCCCGAATCCATTCGAGCCAGGTTCCGCTTTACTTTTCAAGGCACCACACATGACATGGCAACCCGCTTCTGTTTTATTGACTACGACCGCGAAATTGCCATTGTTGCAGAGAGAGCCGAAGAGCCGGCAGGACAACTGATTGGCGTGGGACGGATGGTGGCTGACGCAGATCATCGGGAAGCCGAATATGCAGTGCTGGTCGGAGATCGCTGGCAGGGTCAGGGATTGGGGTCAGCGTTGACGGATTACTGTCTGGATGTTTGTCGGTCCTGGGGTGTGAACCGCATCGTTGCCGAAACGGCTCCGGATAATTATCGTATGCTGGAATTGTTTCGAAAACGTGGTTTTGTGAAACAGCATGCGAGTTCCACAGATACCATTCTGTTGATGAAAAAACTGGAAGCAGATACCGCTTGAGCAGCAAGGGGCTCAACTACGGTCCCGGTCGATCAAACCTGCTTTCTTTCCACAAAATGCAAATGCGTTTATGCCGTTTCGTTTTGAAATACGGTACGGGATTATACACACATTCGCCGCAAGTCAGGAAGATCGGGCCAGAAAGCGGAAGACCGGACCGTCGAAGCCGGAAACAGAAATGAACAGGGTCCCGAATTGACTCACTTGCTTGAGGAATGATAGATACGACAGTGTGGGAGTACTTCCCGCAGACGTGCGACCTCCTGCGCGGACAGACTGGATTGATGAATCGTTAAGAAAGTGACTTGCTCCGCTTTTCCCAGTTCTTCTATCGTCCGTTCAGGAAAGTTGACAGACCGAAAGCGGAGTTCTGTGATATGCTTTAACTGACTGATTCGTTTCAGCTGTTCCCGGCTGATTTGACAGTCTGAAATCCAGAGTGATTTCAGATCAGGCAGTGCATTGAGGATCACAATGTTTTCTGAGGATAGAAACTCTGCATCCAGTGTGATGGATATCAGATGTGGCAACGCGTGCAATGGCTGCAGATTAAGCTGAGTAATGTGCGTGTTGCCAATCCCGAGCGATCTCAACTGCGCACATTTTAGGATCAGCGGCCAGGCTGCCTCCGAAATCTGCGTTCCATTCAAATACAGTCTACTCAATTTGCTCGAAAGCGTTTTCAGGCCCTGATCAGTGATCCGGGTCCGGCTAAGATCCAGGCCCCACAGGGCAGGTAATTTTCGTATGCCTGCCAAGCCGGAGTCCGTCAGCCGTGTATCGCTGAGTGTCACGAATCCCAGTTGAGGATATTTCTGGAGCAGTGTTGCGATCTGATCTGACACCGCGGTTTTCGACAAATTGAGTGACTGCAGTTGGGGCATTATTCCCATTGATGCAATGCCTTTATCGGTAATCCTGGTTTCACTAAGATAAAGCCTTCTTAATTTAGAGTGATCCTGCAGTGATTGTAGCCCTAAGTCGCCCACATCGGTCTGATTGAGCTGCAACTCGGTCAGCAGAGGCAGTGCTCCGATTACTTTCAGTGCAGTATCGCCTGCCTTCGTAGAAGATAGATTGAGCTGTGACATCTTCTTCATCTGGAATAGATGTTTGACTCCAGCGTCATCAATTTGTGTCCTCTGGAGATCAAGTGACGACAAGTGAGCAAGTCCAGACAAAGCCTGCAGTCCTGCATTATCCACCTTCGTATCGCTTAAATCGAGGGTAACTAATCGATGCAGAGGAGCAAGATGCTTCAGCCCGGCTCCCGTTACCTGAGTTTCGCTGAGTATCAACCGCGACAGACCGGTGAGCTGGCCGATGTGCACCAGATCGTTGTCGGTCACAGTAACGCCACGCAGGTACAAAGCGGAAAGACTTTTACAACCCACCAGGTGCCTGATTCCTGCACCTGTAATATCGGTCTGCGCGATCCCCAGGTTAATCAGAGAGGATAAAGCAGCGAGATTCTCCAATCCCCTGTCATCAATGGCCGTGCTGCTCAACTGGAGGTTGTAAAGTTTGTTCAGTCGTGAGACAGACTTCATTCCTGAGCTGCTGACCTGAGTGCCAGTCAGATCAAGTGAAGTGAGAGAGTTGAGACCTGCGATCTGCTGCAAACCGGCGTCAGTGACATCAGTATCAGCAAGATTCAATTGCCGTAGGCCAACACAGTTAGAAAGGCTTTCCAGAGTGGAATCACCGACTGTGGTCCCTTTCAGCGAAAGTGTAGAGAGCCGAGAGAAGTCTTTGAACGCTTGCCTGCCTGCATCAGTGACATTGGTTTCTGATAGATCCAGAGAATCCAGATGCTGCAGTTTTCCCAATGCCTGCAGAGTCGGATCTCCTACGTCTGTTTGGCTCAAATTAAGCCTGGTCAGACTTGTAGCGGTCCCGAAATGATGTGCGGCTGAATCATCGAGAGTAGTCCCCGATAAATCCAGAGTCGTTAACTCTGGTAGTGCCGACAGAAATGCCAGCCCTTTACCAGTAATATCATTAGAGGCACATTCCAGACTATGTAATTTCTTAAGTTGTACCAGAGAGGCTAAGCCCGCATCTGTGACTCGGGTCCGTTGAATGGACAACGATCTGAGTTGGGAGAATTTGCAAAGTGCCTGTAGTCCCGCGTCATCCAGTTTACTGTTCCAGAGGTGGATGCTTCTGAGCTTGGGAAGATTCGACAGTTTTCCAAAGCCGGCGCCTGTAATTTCAGTCTGACTTAAGTTGAGGCTTTCCAGGTTTGGCAGGTTGTCCAGAGTGGCCAGTGTGTCATCTGTCAGATCAGCATTATAGAGCGTCAGATATTGCAGATTTTGGCAGCCGGCTAGCTGCCGGGCTGCTTGCTCAGCCAGGTGGGTGCTGGACAAGTCCAGTTGCCTCAAATTTTTCAACTGGCGGAGTGCCTCCAGTCCCGTTTCGGTGAGCTTCGTCGCTTGTAGTTCGAGTTTCTGTAGTTCATGCATGTCTGACAGATTGGATAAACCGGAACCGGTCACTCCCGTATTTCCCAATGTGAGCTGCCTGAGACGTTGCAGGTTCCCGATGGATTTCAGACCGGCATCGGTAATCCCGGTCTGACTGAGAATCAGGGTATGCAGTTGAGTCATGGTTTTCAGGTGGTGCATGTTCTCATCGGTGAGACCTGTGCCGCTGAGATTGAGACTGGTCATTCCGGCTGAGTTGTTTAGATACTTTAAGCCACTCCCCGTGAAACCGGCACCGGTCAGGGAAACCATTCTGAGTGAGGTCAGCGAATCTAATGGAGCCAGCGATTCGTCTAAAAGTTCGGTATCTCTGAGATAGAGTTGCGTCAGTTTGTCATTCTGAGCAATCGCTTCCAATATCGGGCGACTGGTGTGGTGAAGCGTTAATTCGGTGATACCTGCGCCGCGAAAGAGACTGGCAAGTGCTTTCGGTTCGATTTGACGACCCCGGATGGTCAGCTCGCTTACATCGCCCAGAACATTCAAACGACTGATCAAGGCGGCAGTCCGGGCATCCAGAAAGTTTACGTAGATAGTATGACCAGAAGAAGAATGACTGATATATCCCCCCAGAGATTCGATTTCCGCCTGAACCTGTTCTCGTTCGTTTCCCAGCATCGCTGTCACGGGAGCAATCCTGATTTTTCCATCTCTGGTTCTCAATGCGAGTATCTGACCGTCGGAGCTGGCAATGTGTGCATGAAGCGGATTCGAATGGTACTGAAACTGAATCTGCAGGCGTCGCTGACCTGGAATTTTTTCCACCGAGGAATACGAACGGTCATCTACCCTACCTGTTCTCGGGGGTGGTGAATCCGGATGTATAAAAATCCGGTCGTTGAGCTTACGCTGGCGAAGCTGCTTCCCATCCTGTGTACTCCAGATAGATGCTTTTCCCTGTAGCAGCAGGTTGAGCTCCTTTCCGTTCGGCGAATACCCCAGTCCCTGAATCGGCTCGGGTGCGTTCCAGCTTTTGACAGATTTCCCGGTCTGAGTGTTCCGAACGTGAACCACATTCCCGACATGCGAAGTCGCAATATAACGGCTGTCCGGTGAAAACGTCAGATTCCGGAGGGGAGCCTCATAATCCCACAGGTTTTTCTTCGAATAATCCTGCTTTTTCTCGAACCGAAACAGTTTGCTGGCACCAGCGTGAAACAGTGCGGTACCATCGGGCGTGAACTTCAGAATGTCGCCAGCCGAAAGACTGACTTTGATTGTATGTTCCCGCTTACGACTGGAAAGATCCATGATTTCAATCGCCTCAGGGTAGCCCAGCGCGCACCGGGAACCATCAGGAGAGAGAGCGATCGTCAGGGGCACCAGGTCCAGGGGCAGGTGATCTGGCTGCACCTGTTTGGGAAGTCGGATTACCGACAACCGTTTGTCTTCGCTTGTCCAGGCAACCACCTTTCCCGTACAAGAAACTGTCAGGTGATTCAGAGTGACGTTTTTCAGATCCAGCGTAAACTGAGAGTGACTGAATTCGAAACCGGTAGAAGACTGATCCTCTGAGTGGACCTGTCTGGATTGAGCCCGCAGTGGTTGTGTCGGTATGAGAAATAGCTGCCCCAGAAACAGCAAAGTAATGGGCAATGGGAAATAGGCCATCTATTTACATCCTTGATATGGTTGAGTTAGTTCACAGTCAGCTATCGACACACTTGTTCATGCCACCGCACAATTCGTACAGTAGCAGCCTGGACTGAGAATTCCCATATCCGCCTATTTATTTTCCACGTCTCTGGGGCTGACTTCGAGCCCTTTCGGAAACTTCAGTTTCGTAAAGGTGTCCTCCGGGAGAAGAGGATCTAACTCGATTGATTCGACCTGGTATTTTTTTCGCCACCCGACCTGCTGTTTGTTTTTCAATCGATATATGATCCAGTTCAGACGATCTTTGTGGAACTTCCGGGGAAACCAGACTCCAGGACGTACTTCCTGCCATTCGTCTACCCATGCTTCACATTGAGGAATCTCTTTCGATCTGGGTGGCTGGTAGAATACGGCCTGTGCGGGGATCAGATTCCGGTCGCGAGCCAGCCAGAGGATTGTTTTGCTGGTTAGTTTGCCATTCATGTGGAATTTCTCGATCCGGATTTTGATACAATTCAGTCCCTGAATTTCTTCCTCTCCGAGCAACTGTACTTTATATGACCATCCATCATTGTAATTGGGCCAGCCTGGAGAAGCCGCTATCGCATCCCTACCTTTGAGCCAGGTCGAAAGCGGAACACGCACCTCATGTTCACACAGCAGCATATGTGGTCGGAACAGATTTTCCATGCATTTCTGTTCGCCGGAGATATCACCATGCCCTCCCTGCTGCCGCTCTTCATCAGTCAGGCCAGGAGTTCGATCATATCGATAGAACTTACGCAGCGTCTCTCCATCGAAGACGGCACTGGACTCGGTGGTTCCGCTACTAAAACGGTTGTAAGGTTTATTGGTGGGATACAGAAACCCTTGTTGGAAACGGCCTGTGGTTAGTTTCTCCTGACGATATTTATCTCCCTGCACAATTAAAGTGAGCTCTGACTTTTGCCGGGCCCGTTTGTCGGAGTCAACCTGACCAGGGGACTGCTCGTAGACCATCTGCAGATTGAGCTTGAGATTCCGGTACAACGCTTCGTTGCGTTCCAGTTCCTGAATCAGAGTCTGCAGTTCTTTTGACTGTTCAGCCTGCGGTTTGTCTGTCTGACCGATTGAGGGGGTAA
>NZ_CAXAVM010000284.1:0-6745 GCF_963972345.1 uncultured Gimesia sp.
TCCCGCAGAATTTCGATTGCCTTTTCCTGGTCGCCGTCTGCTTCCTGCAATGCTTTTTTACAGGCCATCATGGGCAGGTCGGTAATTTCACGTAATGCTTTCACGGCTGCTGCTGTGATTTCAGCCATCTCAGTAATCTCCTTCGAAAGCAACTGCTTCATCAATTGCTTTCATTTGATATTCCGATTTGTTTGTGTTTCAAGTGAATCCGCTGACTGGCGAGATCACCAGTCGGCGGAAGACACGAATGCCATCTTAATAAGCTGTATATCTCTTACAGTGAAGGGACTGGCTTGAATTGTTCTTCAGCGTCCGCTTCACCGCTGTCATCTTTTTTGCCCGTGTCTGGCAGCTTGCCTTTGCCTTCCATGATGGAAGAAGCCAGCTGGTTCATCACCAGACGAATGGAACGGATGCTGTCGTCATTACCGGGGATCGGCAGATCGACTTCATCGGGATCAGAGTCGGTATCAATCAGACCCACGACCTTGATTCCCAGAATGTGTGCTTCGTGAACCGCATTCTTTTCTTTGGTCGGGTCAACCACGACCAGTGCTTCGGGTAGACGGTTCATGGTACGAATACCGTTCAGGTTCCGGAAGACTTTTCGCTTTTCACGCAGCAGTGTGGACTGCATCTTTTTGGAATACGCATGAATTTCACCGGTTTCATCCAGTGATTCCAGCTCTTCCAGACGTTTCAGGCGGTTACGAATGGTGCGGAAGTTGGTTAACGCACCACCGAGCCAGCGTTCGGTCACGTAAGGCATACCACAGGCGATTGCGGCATCGCGGATTGGCCCCTGGGCCTGCTTTTTGGTTCCTACGAACAGGATCAGACTTCCCTGTGAGGCAACCCGTTCCAGATAACGTTTTCCACGAATAATGCCGCGGACTGTTTCTTTCAGGTCGATAATATGAATCTGGTTACGACGTCCGTAAATGTAGGGACGCATTTTGGGGTTCCAGCGGCTGGTTTTATGACCGTAGTGAACACCCGCTTCAAGAATATCCTTAACTACCAATTCCGACATCTTTCACTCCTCGTTGTTAATGGGCACATGACCTGCCAGGGGTCACGTTCTTAAAGAATTACAATCAATAGACTTATCTATTGAAGGCGTCAAACTGCATTTACAAATTCCCGGTGCGCAAAATGAGCTGAGAACACTGCAAAGTGCGGCTGGATGGATCCTATCTGAGTTATTTACGCCCGTCAAACCTTGCGACCGTTAATTCAGAGAATTGGATCGAATTTGAAACGTCTCTGATCCAATTTGGACTCATCCTGCGTTCCGGAAATCGATATACTCAAACCTTGCGATTATGAAATAAGAATCAAGCCTGACGGGCGAACCACAAGCTGTAACATCATACATTCCTGAATCCAATTATCCTATGTCCACCACGCTCAGCAAATTTTCCCACACCATTCACCAGTTGCGGAGCCATCTGCTGGCCCTGGAAGCGCAGTCCTGCCAGCTGGATCTCCCCCGCCTCAGTGGCCGGGAATGGTTTGACATTCTTGAACGTAAGCTGATCCCCCAGCTGACCAATGAAATGTACCTGGTGGTGGCGGTGGTGGGGGGAACCAATATCGGCAAGAGCGTCATCTTCAATCATCTGGTTGACCAGCAGACCAGTGCCATCAGCCCCCTTGCCTCTCAGACACGGCATCCGGTCTGCCTGGTGCCTCAGCATTTTGAACAGCAGCACGATCTACGCGAAGTCTTCCAGGGCTTTGAGCTGGTTCCCTGGTCAGCCGCTGAAGACCCCCTGAAACAGGATGAGCGGCATCTGCTGTTCTGGAAAAACTGTGACACCCTGGCCTCCAATCTCCTGGTACTGGACACACCAGACATCGACAGTGATGCCGAAGTCAACTGGGAACGTGCCGAGCGGATCAGGCAATGCGCGGATGTGCTGGTCACCGTGTTGACACAACAGAAGTACAATGATGCTGCAGTGAAAAAGTTCTTTCGGGAAGCCGCCCGCGAAGACAAAGTCATCATCACCGTCTTCAATCAATGCCAGCTGCCCGATGATGAGGAATACTGGCCTTTGTGGTTAAACACATTCTGCCAGGAAACAGGCGCTCATCCGGAACTGGTATTTATTGCCCCGAACGACAGGGGTGCTGCCAACAGCCTGGAACTTCCTTTCTACCCGCGCACGTTTGAACCGGCTTCGGCTGACGCCCCCGCAGAGATCAATGCCGGCGTTCCCCAGACAGATACCGCTGTGAACCTGATGCAGGTTCTGTCACAAATGCAGTTCGGCGAGATCAAAGTACAGACGTTGCGGGGCGCATTAAAATATCTCATCCAGCAGGACTCAGGGGTCCCCTCTTACCTGCGCGAAATCAAATCGCGCAGTCAGGAATTCCGTTCGGCAGCCGAGTTGCTTTCAGAGCATGAGCTGGCCGAGATTGAAAACTGGCCACTGGTTCCCAATCCCGTTATCGTCTCTGCCGTGCGTAAGTGGTGGCAGGAACAGCGGGAAGGCTGGTCCGCCCACGTGCATGGCTTTTACAACTCGCTGGGTAAAGGCGTCCTCTGGCCGGTACGTTACCTGCATTCGCTGACAGCAGAAGAAAAACGACCTCCGATGGAAGTTTATCGGGAGCAGGAATGGTCGGTTGTCCTGCAGACTGTGGAAGGGATTTATGATCGCCTGACGCTTGTCAGCGAACTCGGTAACGCACTGCTGACCAGCCGACTGAAAACGCTGCTGAGCGGAACGTCACGCGAAGCACTCTTGAAGACGTTACATGCCGAGCATGCCCAATTCAACTTTACGGCTCAGTTTGAAGAACTGGTCGACAGGGAGATGACGAGTTTCAAATCAGAAAGCCCGCAATATTATTCGTTGATCAAACAGATCGATCGGGCTGCAGCCGTGGGACGCCCGGTACTAAGTGTCGGTTTATTCTTTGTGGGCTTCGGCGCCGTCGGCGATGTCGGCACGCAGATCGTCACCGACACCATGATTCAGTCAGTCGTCAATGTAGCCGGCGATGTGGCGGGAGGCACCGCCGCCACGACAGTCGGAGAGACAGCCGTCAGCAGATCCGCGTCATCGGGCATGGGGTACCTCGAAGCAAAAATCAGACGTTTTCACGCCGTCTTTGCACAGAAGCGAACCGAGTGGCTGGCGCATGCCATTCGCACCCATTTACTGAAAACGCTTCCGGAAGAACTGAAGTCTGCCGTCGCCCTGCCAGAATCCGAAAATTATCACGCGGTTCAACAGACCGTTAACGAACTGGAACAGCAGCTGAATCAACTGCAGATTACTCTTTAAATCCTAAATTGAGATGGGGACCAGAATCCATCTTTTAACTGTGACATGAGACCAGAAACAAAGACCGAAATCATGCCTACATCCGAATTAGCACAAATTGAAATGCTGGCAGCGGTGGACAATCTGATCCATCAGCTCAAAGACTGGAGCGAGCAGCAGACACACTGGAAGACGGCACAACAATGCCAGGCAGTCATCCAGCAGTTGCTGCCGCGGCTGGATATGCTGCGTGTGCGCCTGGAATCGCCCCTGGTGATTGCCACCTTTGGCGGCACGGGCACCGGGAAGAGCAGCCTCGTCAATGCCCTGATTGGATCGTACTGCACTACATCCGGTCGCCAGCGACCGACCACGACAAAACCGGTCCTGATTGCGCATCCGGAGACCGACCTCGATCGACTCGGGCTGGATCTGAGTCAGTTTCATGTCGAACAGAAAAAACTGGATCAGCTGCAGAATATCATTCTGATTGACTGCCCGGACCCGGACACGTCTGAATCCCAGTTTGAAGAAAACAACCTCACGCGACTGCAGCATATTATCCCGCTGTGTGACATCCTGCTCTATACCTCAACTCAGCAGAAATACAGGTCGGCACGGGTGTCTCAAGAACTGATTGAAGCAGCAGTCGGCAGGCGACTGATCTTCGTGCAGACTCACGCCGGTCTGGATGAAGACATTCGCGAAGACTGGAAACAGCAGCTTTCACAACAGTTTGAAGTACCGGAAATCTATTTCGTCGATTCAGTCAAGGCACTGGAAGATCAACTGGCAGACCGCAGTCCCGATCCTGAATTCGCTGCTTTACAGAACATTTTGAGCTCCCAGCTGGGTAAGTCGGAACGACTGCAGGTCCGGCGGGCCAACCTGCTGGAACTGATGCAGAATGCCATTGATCACTGCACAGGAAAAATCGAAAACGCACTCCCTGCGGTCCACGAACTTGAGTCATTCCTGAAACAGCAGCAGGCTGTCCTCACAGAACAGATGTCACAGGAACTCAAGTCGGAATTACTCGTCAGTCGCAATCTCTGGGAACGCCGACTCCTGTCCTGCGTCTCCGACTCCTGGGGCAGCAGCCCGTTCTCCATGATACTCCGCCTGTACAATGGACTGGGAAATCTGATCGCTTCCGCCAGTCTGTTTCGTGCCCGTAATTCCGCACAGGTCGCATTAATTGGTGCCCTGCAGGGAGCCCGCTGGCTGGGTAACCGTCAACAGGAACAGGCGGCTGACGACCGTATGAAACGAATCGGGGCATTCGGTCTCGATGATAATAAATTGCGCGAATCACAGCTGATGATTGATGGCTATGCGCAGGCAGCAGGCCTCACCCCTTCACCGGGACATCAGCTGGGATCGCTGGAATACCTGCAGACAGAAGCAGCGCATGTCGAGGAACAGTTTCTGAATGATGCGGGCACAAAAATTGACGGCATCATCACCCGGCTCGCCCACAAAAACTCAGGCTGGTTTACACGTTTTATGTATGAAACCCTGTTTCTGGCGCTGGTTGTTTACGCACTCGTCCGCATTGGAAAAAACTTTTTCTACGACTCGTTCCTGGATGAATCGAATATCCTGGCGATTGATTTCTATGTCACTGCCGGTGTCATTTTTCTGATCTGGACCGGGTTCCTGGTCATGATGTTTACCCGTAAACTGAAACGGGGACTGGAGCAGGAAATCAATCAGCTGGCAAATCATCTGGCCAAGACCAAACTGTCACACGGCCTGTTCCCGCATCTCGAACGCGAATGCCGCCAGATTTACGCGCAACAGCATTCCCTGGAACGCATGCGGGGAGAGGTTCATCAGCTCCGTTCAGAGATCGCAGCTTCCCGAATCCTGGGATCCTGGAAAGTAAACGAGCCGACGCAACAGGCCGGCTCGCAACACGTGCCATAACCAGAATATATCCCGGGCTTACAATAGAGCATTCCCCATTCCGCTTCCGCGGGACTTGTTCTCAATGGGGCTGGTAATGCGGAAGTAAACCCGGTGAGAGCTCACTTGCCGTTGTAAAACATCTCGGCAATGCTGTAGGCATTTAATGAACCGGAGCGACTGACTTCTTTGCCGTCGACCATCAGGATCAATGTGGGCAGCGACTGCACATTAAATTTTTGAGTCAAGGCTGCATGCTGATCAACATCTATGATGCGGATATGACTCGATTCCGATTCACTGATTTCCCAGTTCTGCCTCTTCAACGCGGGGAATTCTTTGTTCTTCATCTGCACACAGGCGGGACACCAACTGGCAGTAAACAACAGGAGTTGATGGCGGGAGACATCCTCTTCCATTTTGAAAAGCTGAATGACGTTTTCTGGCAACGCAGGCACTTCCACTGACTGAGCTGGTGCTAACGAGAGAGATAACACCAATGTTGCTGGTATGAGTGTATTCATTGTGATCCATTACAATTAGAGACATTTCAAAACCTCATTTACAATAGGCAACAACCATAGCGACTCCGACTAACCCGTTCAACCGTTAAACTCGACTCAAATTGACAAGATTCCAATTCCTCGTTATAGAGTCTTTGCAATAGTCTCTCATGATTTTTATTGAGACCTCATACCCATCACAATTCGTATTCCCTTTCAAAACAATCACTTATACCATTTCTGCCAGTCAAGCATTTTGAATGACTCCTACGCCTGAATCAAAGCACGCTGATCGTTCCCTGCACTGGGCGACTTCACTAGCTTCCCCTTTCCTTGAAAAGTTGCCACTATGACCTGGTTAAAAATGATACTGTTGTCCATCATCCAGGGGATCAGCGAATTCCTGCCCATCAGCTCTTCAGGCCACCTGGTGATCGTGGAAAGCCTGATGGATATCCAGGCGGATCAGACGGATGTGAATATCGTGCTTCACGCGGGAACCCTGCTCTCGATCCTGATCTTTTATCACAAGACAATCTTCCGGCTGATTAACCAGGATCTGCGCGTCATCCCGCTGTTGATTGTGGGCACACTGCCTGTGGTTGTCATTGGCCTGACAGCCAAAAAGTACGCAGAGCATTTTCTGGAGAGCCCCCTGCTGGCGGGATGCATGCTGCCTGTGACAGGGCTGATTCTGCTGCTGATCCCTCGCATTCCACCCAACGACCAGAGCTACACGAAAATCACCTATAAACAGGCCCTACTCATAGGACTGGCGCAGGCGATTGCCATCCTGCCGGGAATCTCCCGCAGCGGAAGCACAATCGTGGCGGGACTGCTCACAGGGATGTCGCGACAGTCGGCTGCCACCTTTTCATTTCTGCTTGCGATCCCGGCGATTTCCGGCGCGACGATCCTGGAGACGGCGGAAATCATATCGAACCAGCACCTCAGCACCCCACTGAGCCTGCTCTTCACCGGCGCCCTGATTGCGGCCGTGGTCGGAATCGTGGCGCTCTGGCTGCTCGTACGCTGGCTGGAAAAAGGCAAGCT
>NZ_CAXAVM010000285.1:0-6633 GCF_963972345.1 uncultured Gimesia sp.
TTATAGCAAGCAGAAACTCTCGCTCATCACCTGAGGAATTCCTCAATACAGTCTGCGACAATATTTGACGTTTTCGAAAGCGACGATGGTCGATTACCTTAACTTCAACACCTGACTGTTCGTGGCGATCCAATAAGGCTGGTATCAGTCCGGTAAGAACGATGATTTTCCTGGATGAGCACTCTCGCCATAATCGGGCATCTCTAGTAACCTCACGAATCATTCCGTTGCCTGCGCAGCTGAACTCTTTAATTGGAAACTCGATCAGGTCTTTTATCAGATTTCTGCCTATGGAAGAGCTCAGCCTGGAGGAAAGGCTCAGCCTGGATCTTCCATGGCGAATATCGATTTTTACAGTCTCAGCCATATGTATGTACCTTTCAATTAACCAAACCTCAAAAGTACTTTTGAAGTCTTGGACCAATCCCTGGAGTACACACCGAAAATAATGGTAAAGACAGGCCATGGGGTTGTCAAGGGTCTAAGGTCCCTGTATCGTCTTAATCGACGTGAAATCATATGACACAAGAAAAAGGTCTCACATATGGCAAAAGATACAGATAACAACAAACGACAGATCAAAATTTTCATTAATGCAGAAGAACATCGGAACGTGAGGCTGGCTGCTGCCCTCATGGATACGACGATGGCTGAGTTTTGCCGCGATATAGTTTTAAAGGAATCCCATGATTTGACTAAGAACCTCAAGCTGCCTGCTGAAACTGATAGTTCTGGTAGAAAACCTGCCTGAGTGGAACATCTGTAGCCGTTACTTGATTACCCAGCGTCGTATGACACAGTGGGTCTGTCGAGATTCAGAACGCCTGCAGCTGTTCGCCAGATTTTCAGTTCCTGCCCCAAATCTTTCTGGCGATCTTAACCAGAAGTGGTAATGACTCTCTGCAAGTGGTTCCCTTTGAGATGCTCCACAGGTTTTGTAAAAAGAAGCAGAACGCATCTCCCGGCTGTAGAACCGCTTTGATTTCAACTGGATCGGGCAGGTCTGCGAATAAGTAAAGTCCTGCTGCGACTGCGTTTTTATAAAGTCGGCATTCTGAGAGGAATCCGGTTTCCCGAAGTACTACATGGTTCCTCGATTTTCAGGCAACATTTTTGAACCTGTGGCACCCAGCGGTCGTTCCCACCAGTACAGATTACGTAGCAGATCCTCTCAACAAAAGGGTGTGGGCAATAGTGGAAGTGAGCAATTCGAAGATGGTTGCAGGTGAGGGAGTAGAGGCTGGATGCAGGATCTTTCGTCCCCCCAGAGATTATCGAGATGGAGGAGTGCTGACATTGACTTTTTTCACGGTCATCGGAGTTGCCTGGTGCACTTTCATGATGGTAGTGACTCCACCAGATCGAGATGTTTTTATCATCCTGTTTGCAGTTACTTTGTGGGCTGTTCCTGCGAGTCTGTCAGGTTGGATGCTGCTGAAATACCGAAGGGTTTCACTTACGATTGAGCCGGGTACTATCACCGTTCAAGGAATATTTTCTCGTAACTTTTTTGATCTCAATGACGTGCAGAAAGTTTGCTGGCGTCTTTTCCCCATGGGTTTACGCGTTTTTACGACTCCCCCCGAAACGGTATCTCTGTCTGTGAGTCATTTCAGCCGTGAAGACCAAGTCTGGCTGATCCGCTATTTTCGTCAGAGTTTTCCTGAAGCGATTCAGGAGAACTGGCCGTTGTACTGCCTGCATGTAGCCAACCGTTTGAGGGCAGAGAAACACACGGTGGTACGACCGCCCGGACCGGATGAAATCCTGATTACACGGAAACGCTACGATCGGATCATCATTCCTTTAATTCTTGTTTCTGCTGTCGCAGGAATCCTCATTGGAATCACGCTACACAACTTTGCCCTGCTTGTCCTGCCTTTTCTCATTGTCATATTCAGGTTCATCCTGAGAAATGCCACTCCACGGGAGGGACAGGTTCAGAAGCGACTTCTCGCCGACCGGGAAAACAGAGCCGTGTATTTACTGCTGGGATGTTGGAGTATCCTAGGTATTGGAAGTATCATCATCTGGAAATTAAACATCCCAGAGTCTGTGAAAATAATATCCTCACTTGTACTGATCCTGGTGCTTATTCCAGTCGTGATTCCAGTTGTCATGCGCTCAGAAAAAGAACGAAAGCAGCGCGAACAAATCAAAGCGGAACAGGCGGTGCGAGAGTGGGAAGCTGAATCAACGTATTTTGAATTCCGCAATAAAGAACCTTAAAACTGACATTGCATGCGCCCCACAAGCATATACGTTTCTGTGGAATCGTGCTCTGAGTAGAAATATTTTCCAGATCAACGCGTCACAAGTCCTCACTGACATGATGAGCTAGTCAACGCCACCGCGTCCTCGTTCTGAGTGATCAGTCTAATGGACTCGTTCTCGTAAATCAGGATCGTCACTAAAAAGCTGTAATACTTGGATGGCGTATTCGATAATCTGCTCTCGATTGTCCCCTATTCGGGGGACATGACGGCCGTTACAAACTGACAACATCTGGTTCGTACATTGACAGTGCTGTATAATGATGCTTGGTTAAATTTCAAATTAGAAAGTACTTTTTGAATCCGACATCAGATTTAGAATGGAGTCTTAAGATGATCATGACAAACGCCTTGGTTAAGGCAGATCCGTTTGCTACCCCCAGCTGGAGGTGGGATGTAGCAGAACAACTTTGTAATCAACCAGGCCTTAAAGCGGTACCTGAGGATCAGATAACCAGAGACGCATTAAGCTACCTCAAAACCGGGGACAGACAGAAATTCCCCGAGATTCAAACTTCCTACCAGATATTTAAGGAAGACGGTCTTCGCCGCGCAGAACTGGAGCCGAGGATTCTGGTCGGACAGTCTGACTCAGAAATTGCAGGTTTCTGTAAACTCACTCCAGCAGTGGTTCAGGTTTATGCCGATCTATTCTTCTGCGTGCGTGACTTCCCGGGAGGCTCTGACTGGAAACTCAAGCATGCAGTCGGCAAGCCCCACTTTCACGGTTATCAAGATCACAACCTGCGGCAGATGTGGAACTGGTTCGGCCTGACTGGGCAAACGGAGGTATTAAACTGGGTGATTAAATCTTATCACGATGAACTTAAGCCGGGTGATGAGCCAACCCTGAGTGTTTATTTACGCCCTTCTGCCAGTGTGGACCTGAGAGTACAGGCCCTCATCGCAGAACTGATACCTCCGATTCTGCAGCCCCATAACAGGTGGGAGCAAAAATTTATGTTCGATTCACTATCCATCAGGCTGATGGTCACGTCGGAAGAGAGGGACAGAGCATTACAAAAGTATAAAAAAGACCGCGTCAAATATGTGTACCAGTATCTGACGGGTCAGATTAAGAGCCAGCCCCCCGAAACAAAATCTCACAACACAGCGCCTGGTTCATCAGAAAGCGTGTTTAAAAAGATCCAGAAGAGTCCGAGATCTCTGGAGCCCAGGGGCAGCTAACCCTATCCTGCCCTTTTTTACTGGATGGTTCTGGGGAAAAGAAAAAAACGTAGCGCAACATCATGGAGGATTACATTGAGTTGGGAAAAGAAGAGAGGCGGACGCCAGTATTACTACAAGAGCCAGCGCGTTGATGGCAAACCTGTTAAAATCTATGTGGGCTCAGGAAATAAGGGAGCCGAAGCAGAGCGACAGGACCAGGAACGTCGTCTGCAACAGCAGCGTGACAAGCAGCACTGGGAGACGATTCTTTTCCACGTCGACCAGGCATCTCATCACACAACGGAATTAGCTTCCCTCGTGACGCTGCTATATAAAGCATTGTTAATTTCCTGTGGCTACTATCTCCACAAAGGACATGAATGGAGGAAGCGTAAAACATTATGACGGAGCATACAAAAACACCCAGCAATGACGAACAAGAGGCCTTGGAGTCGGTCATCAAGAAAGCCAACGCAGGGGATCAGAAGGCTCTCAGTATTCTACGAAAATTTCTTGATCAACAGCCCCAGATCTGGAATGAGGTTGGTGACATTGCCAAAATAGCCGAGAGAGCGTGGATCTCACTGATCGCAAAAGGTGATACTCTGGCTCAAGAGGCGATTAAGAAAAAAATGGCTGCCCTCAAACAGGATATCCTGGGAGACTCAACTCATATCTTTGATCTGATGCTGGCAGACGTGATTCGAGCGACCTGGCTGGAGATGCACTATTTGATGAGTGTTGATGCTGACGCCACCAACAGGTCTGCTGGCCAGAGTGCCTTGATGATGAAACGTATCGAATCTGCACAACGCAGGCTCACATCAGCCATCAAGCAGCATTGCCAGATCAAGAAGATGCTGCCTGATGAAAACCAACTGCCCGATCTCAGGATCTTTCAGCCGCGTCAAGACAGAGCTTGATTTTGCCCTGCTCATGTTTCTGTACAACCAGGATGGCGATTTGGGAAACGCCATCCTGCGACATGGAAATAAGGCCAGCGCGAAATCCTGGCAGAATGTGCTGTTGCCGGTGATCGAACGGTATCGCCACTTGAGTATTCCGAAGTTCTTTCGCGGCAATGCGGGTTCGTCAATCCAGCACTGTATCGTGTGCTGGAGAAAGAAGGTTAAATTCCACACTCCTCTGCTGACCAGCCGCAGTCTGCAGAAACTACTGACGTGTCAGATGAAAGTTCATGGTGTGGCACTCATGATGTTCTTGTTACAGAACTCGTTGTTGGTCGTGTAAATATGCTTTGACAAACTCGATCCAGCGACAAAAGATCTGTCAGAGTGTTTCTTCACAGTAAAACTGAAACATCTGGTATACACAGGAGTCGCAAGTATTTGTATCATGCGAACCAGACATCTCAAGGTACAGTATGAGTCGCGCACTGAGGTATTGCAGAAAATGAACATTAGAGCCGTTTCTATTTTTCTGGCCAGCCTGTTATTCTTCCAGACAATCAATTCAAATCCTTGTTCTGCGGAAGAAGTTGTTGCAACGGTTTCCACCGCGGAAAGCACTGCTGTCTCAGCAGAGAAGCCCCGGTTCCTGGATCAGTTTACTGATTCACAGTTAACGCAACTGCTGGAAGGCATCAAAGCCGCCGGCGCTTATGGCCCCTCGGGAATTTCCGGTTCGCTGCGGTCGGTTGCTGACGCTGTCAACCAATTCCCGTATACTCACCAGGATATTCAGCCGACCGACCAGCCGGCAACGCATTCAGTCCCGCAATTGAGACAGGGACTGTTGTCACTGCGGAATTCGATCACAACGTTAGAAATTTCATTTCTCAAAACCGTCGTCTTTGAACAGCCTGATGCGAAAATAAAAACCAGACAGCTCCACTATGCCTTTCAGGGATTACGGCAATACCTGGAAGACGCAGATGTACTGCCCGATGGATCGTTGACCAGTCATAATGTGAATGTGTACGACGGAAAGGAAGGACGCCAGCTCTCAAAAACGCTCAAGGAAGCTAGCCAGGGGCTCTACAAGCCTCAATTTTTGGCACAGGAGGTACAGATGTATCTGCAGAATATCCCGGTCTTTGTCGGCCCGTGTGCCGCAGGGCATGAGCCACATGAAGATGTCGCGGCTTTACTCTTTGACTATGAAGCCCTCTGCCGGGTATTACCCACTCTCGAAACCGTGGATGGCGCTCCCTGCCATGTGGTTGTCTGTCCGCTTGGTTTTCTGTTCTGGATCGAGGTCAAAGATCATACCTGTAATCTGCGCCGGGTTGCAGAGTTCAGAATGGAAGGGGAACAGAACGCACTCGTTCTGAACCGCATTCTGGCACATCACGACTTTCGCCAGATCGGTGCGGGGTTAGAATGGCCGTTCAAAACTCGGGAAACGTATTTTGAAGACGTCCTGCCCGACGGCACCCGTTATCAGGACGACTCGCTCTTCAGCGACCGCTATTTAACGAAAGAATATACCGTGACGGATCTCAAGCGAAACAACAGCATTGCCGCGGGCCTGTTTCAACTTTCATTTCCCCCTGACACCCTGGTCGCGGATCTGATCCAGCAGCGATATTATCGAAACCCCGATGATCCACAAGACCTGGCAGACGCCATCAAAGAAGGCTCCCCTATTCTGGCCGACGGAATCATCCCGGACTGGAAGCGCATCCGCTTTGGTGAGCCGCCCGGATATCTGGAACAGATCTTTCATTCCAAGTGGATTTTCTGCGGCTGCTTGATCATAGTACTGCTTCTGGCCTGGGTGGTTAACTCTTGCACCTCGTCCGCGCAGCGAGAAGATTCGTAAACAGTAGGAACCAGAAACCAGGGGGGAGCCCAGATCCCTAAAGAATCAGCCATGTTGAGTGTTGTTCAAACTCCGGAGGGGCCCCAACTGAAAATCAAAGTGGGTGATCTGGTCTGCACAACCCCACAGCTGACAGCCCGCCGGGATAATGAGGAGCCATGGACAATTACGCCTGTCGGTGGCCAGATCGAGATGCGACGCGGCAAGGAGGTTACTGCAGGCCCCATCATCAAAGTATTATTACGATTTTGATTGTCGTCACGATTTGACTCAGCGCCGGTGATTTACAATTCAGTTCCCACATCGACTTCGTCGAAAAACTGTCCCTGATCTTCAGGGGGCATTTCCTTAAGGAGTATCTCAGAAATCAGTTTGTCAATTTAAGAAAGTGATTCTGGTTTGCGTG
>NZ_CAXAVM010000286.1:0-6413 GCF_963972345.1 uncultured Gimesia sp.
AATTATCACACGAAAGATTCTGATACTTAATCAAGAGACTGGTGCTGACAGAACTGAGTTCAGCTACGACTTCACTCATTTGTTTGAATAAAAAAGATTATGGCGACCACAATCGAACAACCAGAAAAAACAAAAGCAGAGCCCCAGTTACTCGGGTTACTTGCCGAGTTCGATGATCCTCATGCGTTGATCGAAGCATCAAAGAAAGTTCGCGATGCCGGCTACAGCAAGTGGGATACTCACACTCCTTTTCCGCTGCACGGAATTGATGAGGCAATGGGGATCAAGTGGACGATTCTGCCCTGGATCGTGGCCTGCTGTGGCCTGATGGGCGGGACGATCGCGGTCAGTATGCAGTACTGGATGAACGCTGTCGATTACCCGTTCCTGATCAGTGGTAAGCCGCTTTTCAGTATTCCGGCGAGTATTCCGATTACGTTTGAACTTTCAGTGCTGCTGGCTGCCTTCGGTGCCTTTCTGGGGATGCTGGGCTTAAACCAGCTGCCGAAATTGTACAATCCGATGTTCAAATCACAGGCGTTCCGCCGCGTGACGAATGACCGGTTCTTTATCAGCATGGATGCGAAAGATGCGAAGTTCTCCGAAATTGATACGGGAGAATTTCTGAATTCACTCAATCCGCTGCAGGTCGAAGAGTTCTGGTCTGACGTAGAATCTCCCAAGCTGCCACGACCCCTGATTCTCGCTTTAAGCTTTGTGGGTGTGCTGTTAATCATGCCTCCCGCACTGGTCGCCTATAAACGATCCACGACGACGAATACGCCACGCATCCACATCATTCAAGATATGGATTTTCAGCCTTACCTGAAAACACAAAACACCACGAACATCTTCGCCGATGGTCGTGAAGTCCGTCCGCATATTGAAGGGACCATTCCCCGTGGTCAATACAAAGACGATAATATTCCGTTCTACTACGGTCTGAAAGAACTGCCGGAAGACCAGGATGTGATTGCGATTGCCCTGCAGGATGAAGCAAAACCTGCCGACGGCAAGGTGGAAGCATCCAAACCCGCGGATACCCCTCCTGCAGATCCTTCTGCCGCAACTGCGACGGAAGATAAGCTGGCAGATCTGCCCTGGGTGACGGAGTTCCCCATGCCGGTCACTGAGAAAATGATGGCACGCGGAAAAGAAAGTTACAGCATTTACTGTTCTGCATGTCATGGACTTGGCGGAGAAGGTGATGGCCTGGTCTCACTGCGAGCCATGGAATTGCAGCAGGGAACCTGGGTTCGTCCCGCTTCTTACCATACTGAAAACGTGCGTAATCTGCCGGTAGGGCGTCTGTTCCATACCATCAGTAACGGCGTTCGCAAGATGCCGGGATATGCAGCACAGATTCCTCCGGAAGACCGCTGGGCCATCGTTCTGTATCTGCGAGCCCTGCAGAAAAGTCATCAGATCGATGCGAAAGATCTGCGCCAGGAAGAAGTAGAGAAACTTCGAACTACAAAGTAAGTCAGTCGTTACGACACACAACTTGTTGAATTTAATCTCGTTGTAAAAACAAGAAACGTTATGCAAACTTCACCTCATACTGATAAGAAGATTCCCGTTCAAACCCTGGCTGAGCTGGGCTCCCTCCCCATGAAAGTGGCCCTGGGTTGTTCTGCCCTGCTGCCGGTCTCTTTCCTGCTGGGATTCGTATTCACGAACGGGTGGGATCTGTTTGCCTTCTCTTATCTGCAGAGTACATTTTTCTGCCTGAGCATCTCCCTGGGAGCATTGTTCTTTGTGATGATCCAGCAGCTCACACGGGCCGGCTGGAGTGTGGTTTTACGCCGCCTGTCCGAGTTCATTTCCCTGGGAGTGATTCCCCTGTCCGTGCTGGTTCTGCCGATCGTGCTGATCACATTGATGGGGAATGACACGCTGTATGAATGGGCCAATACCGAGACCGTTGCCGAAGATCATCTGCTGCATGCCAAATCACCTTATCTGAATACCGGCTTCTTTGCTCTGCGTTACCTGATTTACTTCGGTTCCTGGATTTTTCTGGCCCGGTATTTCCTGGGGAAATCGGTTGCCCAGGATGCAACCGGCGATCCGGAACTGACGCTGCTGATGGAACGCCGCAGTGGACCAGCGATTCTGCTGTATGCGTTCACACTCTCTTTCGCAGCCATCGACTTTATCATGTCGCTGAATGCCCACTGGTTCAGTACCATTTTTGGCATCTATTACTTTGCCGCAGGTCTGGTCGGGTTCTTCAGTTTCCTGGCTATCAGCCTGGTTTTCCTCCGCAGCAAAGGGTTGCTGCAGGAACCAGTTACTGTCGAACACCTGCACGATGTGGGTAAGCTGCTGTTTGCCTTCAACTGCTTCTGGGCGTATATTGCGATTTCACAGTATCTGTTGATCTGGTATGCCAATATTCCGGAGGAAACAGTCTTCTTTCTGGATCGCCAATCGAATGGCTGGGGCGTTGTCTCCCTGATCCTGGTGATCGGGCACTTTGCGATTCCCTTTGTATTCTTCATGTCACGCTGGATGAAACGAAATCCCAAGGCACTCTGTTTCTGGGCGGTTTACCTGCTGATCATGAACTGGGTCGATATCTTCTGGCTGGTCATGCCGAACATGGCCTCCCATGGTGAAAGTTCCGCCATCAGCTTCGGGATGATCCTGATCAATGTCTGTTGTACAATTGGAGTGGGCGGTATCTTTGTCGCAGGTATCCTGAAATTTGCCGGAGAGAAATCCCTCATGCCGGTCCGGGATCCCCGTCTCGAAGAATCACTGGAATTTCATAATATTTAATTTCGATCTGATCAGATTGATCAGTGCCTTCTAGAATAAGAGAATAAACTATGTCCGGTCATAAAGCAGCCTATGATGATCTCGATACCACGATGATCGCATACGTTGGTGCCGTCGGAACCATTATCACGTTTTTCACCGTATTCGCGGTTGCCGCTTTGAGCTATTCCTTTGAAAAGTCAGAGAATGAAGTGAAAGTGATCGAGGTACCAGAGGTGAATTCCGACAGCATTCTGGCCAACCAGGCAGCTGCATTAACGGAATACCGCTGGATTGACCAGGACAAAAATGTCGTCGCAGTGCCCATTGACCGGGCAATGGAAATTGTTGTTCAGGAAGAACAGGAAAAACAGAAACAGGCTAAAACCAAAAAACCATGAAACCGTTTGCATCTTCCATTCTGGTTCTGCTCTGCTGGGCATGCTGCGTCATCCCGGTGCAGGCAGAGCGTATGGAAAAAGCTCCCAAAGATCTTGCACAGCTGGATGTACTCGAACATCTGGATTCGAAACTTCCTCTGGATCTGGAGTTTCAGGATACGAGCGGGAAACAGGTGAAGCTGGCCGATTACTTCAAGAAAGATCGGCCCGTGATCCTGTCACTGAATTATTCGAACTGCCCGATGCTGTGTTCTTTGCAGCTCACAGCGCTGGTCAGGGGATTGAAAGAATTAGAGTGGTCGGCTGATCAACAATACGATTTTGTCTCTGTCAGTATTGATCCGAAAGAGACGTATCAGCGGGCAAATTTGACAAAACAGAAGTACTTCAAGGAATACGATCGAGCAGGCACAGCCGGTGGCTGGCATTTTCTGTGCGGTCAGCAGGCATCCATTACAAAATTAGCGGAAGCCATGGGAGTTCAATACCAGTATGTCGAAGAGCGAAAAGAATACGCTCACCCGGCAGTGTTACTGGTCTGCACACCCGATGGTCGAATTTCCCGCTACCTGTATGGCGTCAGTTTTCCCGAACAGACTTTGAAACTGGCGCTGGTGGAAGCGTCGGAAGGTAAAATCGGTTCCACCATTGATCGGTTTTTGCTGTTCTGTTTTCACTATGATGCAGACAGTGGTCGGTACGCACCGACAGCACGGAATATCATGAAAATTGGTGGGTTTGCTACCGTCTTTATCCTGACTGTGGTTTTGATTCCCTACTGGCGGGGACGCAAAGGCAGAGTGCAACTGGATACAGCAGCCGGGCAGGCTCATGAAGTGACCGGGGGCTCCTGAGCTGTTTCAGAGCCTCCTGCCAGAGGAATTTGTGTTTTAATCAGATTTGGTTAATACCTTAAATATTTTAACACTCAACAGTTGATTGTGTGAATGCAGATGAAACTATTCATCCCTGAATTATTAGCGAACGCGGAAGCTGGTTTCTGGTTCCCGCCTCAAAGTTCTACAGTAGCAGAGAATGTAGACTCTGTTTACTTTTTCATTCTGTGGGTCTGCACGTTTTTCTTCGTGCTGATCGTCGGACTGATGCTGCTGTTTATGATTAAATACCGTTATCGGCCCGGCGTCGAAGCAGTAAAAACCAACACGCATAACCTGACCCTGGAACTTTCCTGGTCGGTCATACCCACGCTGCTGACAGTCGTCATGTTCTGGGTGGGCTTCACCTCCTACCTGGATATGCGAACGCCTCCCGCAGCCTCTTACGAAATCAGCGTCGTCGCAAAAAAATGGGTCTGGGCCTTCAAATACCCCAATGGCTGGATTGAAAGTGAACTGCATATCCCCAAAGGGGAAAATGTGACACTCACCATGGCTTCAGACGATGTTCTGCACAGCCTGTGGATCCCCGCATTCCGTACGAAAATGGATGTGGTTCCCGGACGCTACACGCAGCAATGGTTCAATGCCACACAGGCAGGAACGTTTCCCCTGATGTGTGCCGAATACTGCGGCCAGAAACACTCGGAAATGATCACCAATGTGGTCGTGCACGAAACACGAGGTGATTTTGACAAATGGCTGCAGAACGCATCCGATATTCACAAAAACAAAACGCCCGTCGAAGCCGGGGAATACTTCTACAAGAGTCGTGGCTGTATTCAATGTCACTCGCTGGACGGTGTTCCCAAGAACGGACCGAGTTTCAAGGGGCTGTTTGACAGCGAGCGGAAGTTTACTGATGGCACCTCCCGGATTGCTGATGCGAATTACATTCGTCAGTCAATTCTGGAACCACAGTCCCAGATCGTGACCGGTTTCCGGCCGATCATGCCGACCTTCAAAGGACAGCTGACCGACGAGGACATTACTGCAATCATCGCGTTCATCAAAGCCCAGAAGTAGTGGCGCTGATGAATCGATTTGATAGATAAATTAAAAAGTGAGAATCTGTTTCTCCATTGTGTTTCAGGATTTTTAATCCGACCCCATTTGAAATTATTCAGGAGGCTGGAAGATGGCAACAGTAGTTGACTCCTCCAATCCAAAATCAGATTTCCCGATTCAATACCGCGAATTGAATTATTTAAACTGTTCGAAGGGCTGGAAGAGCTGGTTTTTCACCCTCGATCACAAACGCATCGGTATCATGTACCTGATCGGTGTGACCTGTGCATTCTTCCTGGGAGGACTGTTCGCGGTTCTGCTGCGTACAGAGTTGTTGTCCCCCGCAAGAATTCTGCTGAGTGCGGATGGGTACAATCAGATGTTTACCCTGCACGGTGCCATCATGACCTTCCTGGTCATCATCCCCGGTGTGCCGGCGGCGATTGGAAATATCATCCTGCCGGTGATGCTGGGCGCGAAAGATGTGGCCTTTCCCCGCATGAACCTGGGTAGCTTTTATCTCTGGATGTTCGGTGCCGCCTTCTTCCTGGCTGCCCTGGCACTGGGGGGACTGGATACCGGGTGGACCTTCTACACACCTTACAGTATCACCACCAGTACCGCGGTGATTACCGCCCTGTTGGGGGTCTTCATTCTGGGCTTCAGTTCGATTTTCACCGGACTGAATTTCATTGTGACGATTCACACCATGCGACCGCCGGGAATGACCTGGTTCAAGATGCCTCTGTTCCTGTGGGCCCTGTATGCGACGGCCCTGATTCAGATTCTGGCGACTCCCGTATTGGGGATTACCGGTCTGCTGCTGGTTGTCGAACGTGCGTTTCACATCGGTATTTTTGACCCTGCCCTCGGCGGGGACCCGGTTCTGTTCCAGCACTTCTTCTGGTTCTATTCACACCCCGCGGTGTACGTGATGATTCTGCCCGCGATGGGCGTGGTCAGTGAAGTGATTGCCGTTCACAGCCGCAAACATATTTTCGGATACCGCTTCATCGCTTACAGCAGTATCGCAATTGCCATTTTCGGCTTCCTGGTCTGGGGACACCATATGTTTGTTTCCGGTCAGTCTAAAGTGGTCGCCGTGGTCTTCTCTGCGATTACCTTCAGCGTGTCGATTCCGTCCGCCATCAAAGTCTTTAACTGGTTGACGACCATGTATAAAGGTTCGATCCGCTTTACCACCGCCATGTGTTATGCACTGGCGTTCCTGTTCATCTTTTCGATTGGTGGTCTGACGGGATTATTCCTGGCAACGCTAGCAACCGACATCCACCTGCATGATACCTACTTCGTGGTGGCCCACTTCCACTATGTGATGATGGGT